>CALYBF010000005.1 GCA_944393755.1 uncultured Clostridia bacterium
TTTTATTCAACCATTTCTAAAGCATCACTTGTTCCATTTAAACCTTCTAAATTATAATAAGTATCTGGAATATTTCCAACAATAACATTTTCAGCAAGAAGAACTTTATTTGTTATTTTTCTTTCTATATCTTTAAAAGGTGTAAGAACTTTAACATTACAACTAATATCGACATAAATTCTATGTAATGTTTGGTTTATACCTTGTGATGTAAATTCACTATTTAAATTGGTTTCAATATTTCCAATTGATGAAATTCTAATTTTAACACCTGGTCCTCTACCTGATAACAACTTCCACCCTGTAAAACTTCCGAAGTGCTATTTCAATATCTTCTCTACCTAAATTATCAAATTCATTTTGCACATTTAAGGCAATTTTTGAATTAATTAAATTCATATTAGTAATATTAGATTTAATCATAGTAATATTACCATTTTCATCTTTTTCAACTGTGAACATATCTTCATAACTATAATCTTTCATCACTTCTATTGCTTTTTCATTTGATATATTAGTTGCAATAGATTTTGCTTTTGATTCACACAAAGTATCAAAAATAGGAGAAACTGCATCTAGTACATATTTCATTGTACTAAATGCAATTATTAAAACAATTATTACCATAGCTAATTTTTTAGATAGCTTTTTTTCTTTACCGCTTCTATTTTGAAAACCATTTGGAAGTCTTATTCTAGGTCTTGAATAAATTTTATACATTTGTACTTACTGGAACTTTAGTATAATGTGGTATAAATATTTTTTGACCTGGCATAATTAGGTTTTCATCTTCAATTCCATTTGTCCTTGCAATATCATCTACTGTACTTCCAAATATTTTAGCTATTTTCCATAAAGTATCACCTTTTTTTACAATATACATTATTATACTATAATCTTCTTCTTCCCTTTCTCCTGTTTTTTCTATTTCATCAATTACATTAATATTAGAAGTCTTATAAGAACTATTTATCATTTCTAAATCAATATTTGCATTAATAATTCCACCATCTTGAACTATAAAATCACTATTTTTAACCATAACTTCTACAGAATTTACAACATCTTCTCCATTTTCTATATTGTCTAAACTATAATCAAAAGGAATATTTACATTTCTTATATCTACTTGTAAATCATCATTTGTTAAAATAAATTTTAATTCTACTTCTCCTTCATAAATAATTTTATTTTCTTTTATATGTTCTTTTTCTATAACTGGCATTACATCTACATCAATAATACTTTTACCGGAAATATCATCTAAACTTATCGTTTCTCTAATTTCTAAACTATCTTTATTACATCTTTTATCTCTTATAGTTGTTATTTTTCTTTTATTAAATTCTAAATTTTCAACTGGGCTATATAAATCTTGAATTAAACTAATTTCTTTTTCTTCATATACACTTGCAAAAACTCCTATTTCTATTTCTACATAAATAGAGTGTTCTTCTTGTGAATTAGGTTTTATTACTACATTTCTAATCTCATAATTAACATCACATATACTTGCTTCTGTAACATCTGGTATATCAATAAAACCTACAACTGGTATATTACCATCAACTTTTCCTATTCTATTATCTTCTGTCAAATACATTATTTTTACATTTGCATCTGCTTTAGTAAGTATTTTATTATAACTAACCTTAATATCTTTATTTTTTATTTCTACACCTGCTTTTAATATTTCTGCTAAATTATCTTCTACATTTATATTTATCGTATCTTTAGCATAAATCTTATTTTCTCCTTCACCTACTAAAGAATTTACATTTAAGCTTTCCTTTAAAGTATATATTCCATCACTTTCAGGAATACTGTTCACAATTGCAACAACCTCATTTGAATACACCTTTATACTAATTTCTATAGTTGCTTTTATTCCTACTTTTCTTCCATTAATTACTTTTGCTTCTATGCTTTTTAATTTTGTATCTATTTTACAATTCATATCTTCTGTTACATTTGGTATTTGTATATTTTCTGAAAAATCTAATGTTGTATTTAAACCTCTTACCTTATCATTTTCATCTTCTGCCATATACATTATATATGTATTAATATTACCATCTACTCTAACCTTTCCATCTAACACTTCTTTTTTATAAATACATACAACCCCACTTGTACAAATTGTATTCAAAATATCTGGTTTAGAATCTGGTACTATCATATCTCCTTCAACAAATATAACTTCTTTTTTTGTTGCTATTTGCTTATTTACAGATAAACTTTCTTTTATTGTTTCTACAACCATTTAATTAACCTCCTTTAATATTCTTTATTTCATATATATTAAAGAAGTTCTTATTTTATTCGAAAATAAGAAAAAATGCTCATAAAAAAAGCAGAAAATTAATTCTGCTAAAATTTTTCTTATAATGTTACTTTTTTTGGTTTTGGTTCTGGAGCTGGTGGTATCAAAGGTGAATAAGATTCTCCATCAAAAACTTCTACTTCTACTGTTCTTGTTAAAATGTCTGTATAACTATATGTTACATTTCTATTATTTTCCTCATATTTTACTACAAAAATATTTGGATATGCTTTTTCTATTGTAGCTTCTTTCTCAAAGGATCTGCTTCTTCCTAAAGAACCTTTAACAATTATCTTTTGTCCTTCTTTTTCTAAAATATCTGTTTTTAAATTTGCTATATCTGATCTGCAAATCATACTATCACCTTCCTTTAAGCTAGCTTGATTATAGCATTTTAAGGCTTTTCTGTCAAAGAACAAAATTTCTTGTCGAATTTCGCTATCGCTTTATTTTCTAAGGTTCTATCGTTTTATTTTTCAAGTATTACAGCTATATTACATTTATATTACAAAAATATTAAGTTGGTTTATTTTTATATTTATATCAATTTCTTTAATTTGCCATTTGCACCTATTCCACTAACTCCATTTTTACCATCTCTTAATTCATATGCAATATCATCTATTGTTATAAATCTATATTTTTCTGTAATAGCTACTTTTTCAGCAACAAGTAATGGGTCTAAAAAATCTATTAAGATACGTGCTGGTGATGATGCAAAGTTTGCTCCTGCTGATATTAATGCTTCAAAATAGCTTTGGCACGCTCCTGCAAAAATCACTAATTTTTCTTCTTTTTCTTTGTCATATTTTCTTGCTTCTTTTACTGTTTCAATAAAATATCTAGAATTTCTATAATTAAAAATATCATTATATTTTTTACCTTTTTTAAGCATACCATCATGTCCTGTAACTACCAAAATATCTGGTTTATAAATTTCTAATAAACGATTTACTACTTTTGGCTGTTTATATTCTGGGATATTTTTAACAGTAGCATTTAGACCAACTTTTTTATAATAATTATATGATTTTTCACTATATTTTCTATCTCCATCTAAATGGAGAATTTTACCTGTTACAGTTTTTTCATAACTTCTTTTGTAATTATACTTGTTTATTTTTATTTTTTTGTCTATTATTTTACTTGTTTTTTCTAATCTTTCGCTTACCATATTTTTAGGTATTATTTCCAAATCAGAAACCAAGCTATCTGCTTCTATTCTCTCAAATAAGCCATTTAATATAGCAACTTTTTCGTTTTTTATTTCTATAATATTTACTACTTTAAAATATATGTCTTTACCATATGACTTTCTTCCTACAATATCACCTTTTCTAATATTTCTCATATTGCTCACCTCAATAAAATAGGGCTATTATATTTTATGTCTGATTTTGTAGAAAAGTGATATTTAAAATATTAATTAATGTCCATATTTTCTTTTTGTTGCCATACCGCCTCTTATGTGTCTTTCTGCTTTATTTTCATCTAAAATTACTCTTACATCTCTTGCTAAAGCTGGGTTTATTTTCTTTAGTCTTTCTGCTATATCTTTGTGCACAGTACTTTTGCTAATTCCAAATTTCTTAGCTGCACCTCTTACTGTATCTTTTGAATCTATTATATAATGTGCTAAATTTACAGCACGTTCTTCTATTGATACACCTCTCATACTGTTCTAACTCCTTTATGGAAATACTTTTGTTTAATTGTATTCTAAGATTTTAATTATTAGAACTTTAATATTTTTACAGGAAAATCTCCAAAATAAAATATAGGCTTTCGCCTATATTTAAATTTATTTTTAGATTTTTATTTTATATTTCTTTATTTCACAATTATCTTGCTTAAAATCTATAATTTTTTGTGTATCATATATATTTTCTATATAACTATAAATAGCTTTACATACGTCAAGATGACTAACTATTAAAATATTTTTATTTTCATATTTTAGTTTTATATCTTCTATAAAACTTTTAATTCTTTCTAAAATACTACCAAACCCTTCGCAATCACCATATATAATTGTGTTTTTACAATTATAGAATACATATTTATCAACAATAGAATCTGATTTATACATTAAACTGTTTGTATTTCTTTCTAACAATCTATTATCATAAATCACAGGTATTTTATTTGCATTAATTATTTCACAAGTCTGTTTTGTTCTTTTTAAAGGTGAACAAATTACTAATTCTATATCTGTATTTTTTATTTCTTTACTAGCTCTTTTAGCTTGTTTTATTCCATTTTCTGTTAAAAAAGAATCATTTCTACCATTTAACAATTTTTTTACATTTAAATCAACTTCTCCGTGTCTTATTACATATAAATTCATAAACATCTCCTATATATTTATTGTATTTCTATTTTTCTTCCATTTTTCATATAGATTTTCATATTTTTCTTTTAAATCTTTTTCTTTCATTTCATCATAATGTTTTATTAATTCATCATATCCAAAATCAGTATATAATATATGGTTATTTTCTTCTGCTAAATCTATCACTTCCGCTAATTTTTTATAATTTTTTGTATAACACATATACCAATTTTGCATACACATATATGGTTCGTCTTCATCTGGGTTTTGTTTTATAAACTTAAACAACATTTCTCTTGCTTTTTCTTCGTTGCCAATTCTAAAATAACAGTCTGCAATTTCTGTATATATTTCTATGTTTAAATCCCTATCAAATTCTATATTTTCATATATCTTAGTTAGAATTTCTATTTCTTCTTTTACAAATTCCTCATTAAAATCACTATAATATTGTAATAAATCTACAAAATCTTCTAACATCTCACTTGGCTTTATTCTATATTCTGTATTTTTATCTACAAAATTTATATCTTTTGTTTTATTTTCTTTTAAGATTTCAATTATAATATCTGTCATTTCATTATAATATTCTATTATTTTTTTATCAACTACACTTAATTCTTGTTTTGTTCCAAACTTATATGCTTGTGTTGTTTGCATTGCCATATCATCTATTTTCTCATTTAATCTAATTATTTTTTCTGTTTTACTATCCATTTTTAATCTCCTCTACATTTTTCTTATTATTATAAATTCTATCTAATAACTCATCTGGATAATGTTCATCTAAAAATACGTCTAAATTGTTTTTAGGTTCTATATTTTGTCTTCTTTCTTGTTGCCTGCTTGATGCTAAAACTGATATTGTAATATCAAAAGTCATAAAAAGTATCATAAAAACACTTAAAATCTTAACACTTGTTTTATGTATTAAAGGCTCTAGTTTTTCTAAATTAGGATAAATTATCTTTAAAAATGCAACTGCAATTATTCCCCAATACACACAATAAAGCAAGCATATTCTACCATTTAAGTTTAAAAGAAATTTGCTATAGTCCCAAGAAATTGTACCAAAAAATATCTCTTGGAAAAATGAGCATAAATATTCTAAAACACCACCCATTATTGCCCCTGCAAAAAATGCTTCTTTGGATTCTTTGAACTTTCTAATCAAAAAATAATATGCAACTGCACCCATACCATATACTTGTATAAAAGGTCCATAGATTAGCCCTTGTCTTATTACTAATGTTCTTGTGTATATTGTTGCATATAACATTTCTATTATAAAACCAAATACACTTCCAATAACAAATATCCAAAACACTTTTAATATAAAATTAATTCCGTTTTTTATGTTTTTCTTCATATATTTCCTCTAAATTTATTTTATAATATCTTTTATTACTTCACCTGCAATAATTAGCCCCATAACACCTGGTACATATGAAATACTTGCAGGTACTCTTTTTCTAATTACTGGTTCTTCTTTTGAATACACTACTTTTACATCTTTTATATTTTTCTTTTTTAATTCTTTTCTAATTACTTTAGCAAGAGGACACACCTCTGTTTTCTCAATATCTGAAACAATAAAATTACAATCTAATTTATTTCCAGCTCCCATTGCTGAAATTATTTTGACACCCTCTTTTTTTGCTTTTTCTATTACTTTTAATTTAGTTTTAACATTGTCTACTGCATCTACTACATATGAATATGTATTATTTATTAAATCTTGTTCTTCAAAATCTAATTCTTTAGGATTAAAAATTTCTACATTTGCTTTAGGGTTTATTTCTAAAATTCTTTCTTTCATAACTTCTATTTTACTTTTCCCTACTGTTTTTAAATTACTATGTATTTGTCTATTTATATTACTAATTGAAATTTTATCAAGGTCTACTAGGGTTAAACATCCAACACCTGCTCTTGCTAGTGCTTCTACTACATATCCCCCTACTCCACCTATTCCGTAAATTATTATTTTAGCTTTTTCTAGCTTTTCTATAGCTTCTTTTCCAATTAGTTTTTCAGTTCTATCTTTCCAATTTTCTTCCATTTAATCTTTTTCCTCAATTTCTATTTTGAATTATTATAGCATAGTTTTACTATTTATGCTATAATAGTTATATATTTTCTAAAAAATAAAGGAGCACAAAATGGTTAGAATTAGTAATATAAAAGTTTATGAAGATATTGAAGATGAAAATTTAATAGATTTTGTAATTAAAAAATATAAGATAAAAAAAGAAGATATTATTCATTGGTATATAGTTAAAAAATCAATCGATGCAAGAAAAAAACAAGATGTTCATTATAATTACTCTATTAATATAGAACTTAAAAATGAGAAAAACTATAAACATTTTGATAAAGTTATTAAAAAAGAACTTCCTAAAATTAAATTAAATAATATTAATAATAAAAAAGTTATTGTAATAGGAGCAGGGCCTTCTGGCTTATTTTGCGCACTTACTTTAGTTCAAAACGGAATTACTCCTATTGTTATAGAACAAGGTTCTAAAGTAGATAAAAGAGAAAAACAAGTTGAAACTTTTAGAAAAACTGGTAAATTAGATTGTTTGTCTAATGTGCAATTTGGTGAAGGTGGTGCTGGTACTTTTTCAGATGGTAAATTAACTACTGGTATTAATAGTCCTTTTTGTTTTAAGGTTCTTGAAGAATTTGTAAACTTTGGAGCTCCTAAAGAAATTTTATATTTATCTAAACCTCATATTGGTACAGATAAATTAATTAAAATAATTAAGAACATACGTGAATTTATTATTTCTAAAGGTGGAAAGTTTTTATTTGATACTAAAGTTATAGATTTTAATATAGATAATAATAATATATCTTCTGTTGTTTGCAAAGATAAAAACTCTACTTTTAAAATATCTGGTTCACACATTATTTTAGCAATTGGGCATAGCTCAAGAGATACATTTTTCAAACTTTTTGATAAAGGAATTGTAATGGAAGCAAAGAATTTTTCAGTTGGTGTTCGTATTGAACACTTACAAGAAGATATAAATAAAGCACAATTTGGTAATTATAAATTACATCTTCCACCTGCTGATTATAAACTTTCTTACCATTTACCTAATGGTCGTTCTTGTTATACTTTTTGTATGTGTCCAGGTGGATCTGTTATTGCATCTTCAAGTGAAGAAAATACTATTGTAACAAATGGTATGAGCAATTACTTAAGAAATAACACAAATGCTAATTCTGCTATTTTAGTAAATGTTACACCTTCTGATTTTGGAAACAATTCTCCTCTTTCTGGAATTTATTTTCAAAAAGATTTAGAAGAAAAGGCTTTTGTTTTAGGTGGTAAAAATTATTATGCACCTATCCAAAGAGTAGAAGATTTCTTAAATAATAAAAAATCAGAGTTTATTGGCAAAGTAAAACCTAGTTATTTGCCTGGTATCACATTATCTAATTTACATGAAATCTTGCCTTCATTTGTTAGTGATACTTTAGTTAAAAGTATTCCTTATTTTGATACTAAACTAAAAGGTTTTGCAGAACCTGACGCTATTTTAACAGGTGTTGAGACTAGAAGTTCTTCTCCTGTTAAAATACCTAGAAATGAAAATTTAGTTTGCAATATAACAAATTTATATCCTTGTGGCGAAGGTGCAGGCTATGCAGGTGGTATTATGTCCGCTTCTGTTGACGGAATAAGATGTGCTATATCAGTATTAGAGAGCTAAATATTTAGCTCTCTAATTTTAAACAACTGCTATTTCTATTTCTTTTCCATTACATACAAATACCATTTTTGTTATATTTGTAAAACCTTTTTCTTTAAGCTCTCCTTCATATTTCTTTTCTTCTATTTGTTTTTTTGCTTCTTCTACTGTATTTTTTACTGTTTTTTCGTCCATATTTTCTGTTATTTTAAATTCTATTATAAAACTATTCTTATCTTTTTCTTTTGGTTCTAGCATTATATCATATCTACCATAGCCTGATTCTCTATTAGATTTAACAAAATATTTATCTTTTAAACCAACTAGCATACCTAGTACAAATGCGTGGTAAAAGTTTTCTGCAGTATTTTCTCCTACATCAAAAAAGCTAAACATTTCTACTACTAATTTTTTGAATTTTCTTTCAAAATCTTCTAATCTTAAAGTTATTAAATCTTCTAAAATACTTCTTAAATCATTTCCTTCTACTTTATTACTAAACCAATCTCTTATTATACTTCTAAATAAATCTTTTATTTCATTATTTGGAAGTTTTACTTTATATATTCTTTCTTCTAAACTTACTACTTCTTCTACTTTTAAATATCCTGTTTGTAACATTAAGCCCCAGATATTTTCTTCTTTTTCTTCTATTCCTACTATTATTGTTTCTAAATCTATTGTTACTTCCACTGGTTCATCATTTAATAATCTTATCATTTTTTCTTTTATTGAGTTTGATTTTCTAAATGTCATTTTTATTAAATCATTTGAGCTTGTATTTACCCAATATGGTTTTAGTTGTTTATCTGTTAAATAGTTTAATATACTCCAAGGGTTATATATTCCTTCTACATTTCCTATTTTATATCCGTCATACCATTTCTTTATTTCTTCTTCATCTTCTTGAACATTAAAATCAGAAATTACTTTTTTCATTTCTTCTGTTGTTATTCCAAAGTCATCTGCAAATTCATTATTCATTATTGTATATACTTTAAAATTATTCATACCACTAAATAGGCTCTCTTTTGCAATTCTTGATACACCTGTTAAAACTGTTTTTTCTAAATACTGATTATCTTTAAAAGTGGTATTATAAAAGCTTTTTAAGAACTTTACAGCTTCATCATAATATCCCTCTACATATGCTGTTTGTAATGGTACATCATATTCATCTATTAATAATATTGCTGGTCTATTATAATATATATATAACATTTTAGATAAAATTTTTAAACTATTTATCAAATCTAAATCTGTTGCTTCTGCATTTAATATTCTATTAAATATTTTCTTTTCTCCTTCTGGTATATTTTCTCCCTCTAAAATGTATTTGTGTTCGTAAAACATATCCATCATAATAGTCTTCATTTGCATTATCATATACTCATAATTCATTAACCCGGGCATCTTTTAAGGTTAAATATATTACTGGGTAATATCCAAGTTTAGATGTATAATATTCATCTTCTTTCATTATTTTTAAATCTTTAAATAATTCTTTATTGTCTTTTCCTTTTATATCAAAATAATATCTAAGCATACTCATATTTAAAGTTTTTCCAAATCTACGTGGTCTTGTAATTAATATTACTCCTGACTGGTTATCTATTATGTCTTTTATATACATTGATTTATCTATAAAGTAATTATCTCTTATTCTCAAAGCTTTAAAATCACTTATTCCTATACCAATTCCTTTCATATACTTCACCTCTATGTATTATATTTTATAATAAATTACTTTAAAAATCAAGCTTTACTTTACATTAAAATAAGAGAACTATTTTAGTTCTCTTATACTTTCTATAATACTCTCTACTAAATAATCAATATCCTCTTTTGTGTTTTCTTCACCTAATGTTACTCTAATTGCACTTTTTGCTTCTTCATCAGATAAACCGATTGCTTTTAAAACGTGTGAAGGTTTACCATTTCCTTCTGAACACGCAGAACCACTAGATACACAAATACCTTTTTCATCTAACTTTAAAAGCAAACTTTGACTATCTATTCCTTTAAAAGAAAAATTACTATTTCCTGAAACTCTTAATTTCTTACTACCATTAAACAAAGCTATCTCTATTTTTTCTTCTACTAATTTTATAAAGTAATCTCTTAAAGATTTTAGATATTCTATATTTTTTTCTAAATCTCTTTTAGCTATTTCACACGCTTTTCCCAATGCTACTATTCCTGCTACATTTTCTGTTCCTGCTCTTTTATCTTTTTCCTGATGACCACCGGTCAATTAATTTTTCTATATTTATTCCTTCTTTTATATATAAAGCTCCTACTCCTTTTGGTGCATATATTTTATGTCCTGATAATGATAACATATCTATTCCCATATCTTTTACATCTATTGGAATATGCCCTACTCCTTGTACGCTGTCTGTATGAAATATTATATTATACATTTTTGCAATTTTAGATATTTCATATATTGGCTGAATTGTTCCTATTTCGTTATTTACACTCATTATACTAATTAAAATTGTATCATTTCTAATTGACCTTCTTAAATTTTCTAAATCTACTATTCCATCTTTATTTACATTTAAGTATGTTACTCTAAAACCTTTTTTCTCTAATACTTTACAAGTATGTAATACTGCTGGATGTTCTATTTTTGATGTTATTATATGTTTTCCTCTATATTTATTAGAATATGCAATCCCTTTAAGTGCCATATTATCACTTTCAGATCCTCCAGCTGTAAAATAAATTTCATTTGGCTTACAATTAATTAATTCAGCTACTCTTTTTCTAGCTTCTTCAATTCCTCTTTTTGATTCTCTTCCTAATGTGTATAATGATGAAGCATTTCCAAATTTTTCTTTTAAATATGGTACCATTTCATCTAATACCTCTTGTTTTATAGCCGTTGTTGCAGCATGGTCAAAATATCTAATCTTCATATTAACCTCCAAAATTTATAAAATAACAAACAAATAAAAAACATATTATTAGTTATTATATTCAATTACTCTCTAAAACTTGTTTAATTTTTCTAAGATTCTCTATAACAGCATTATAACCATATTCAAAACAGCTATCTAATTTTTCTATATCAAATAAACCTGTTTTATCTGTTCTAACAGTTAGTAGAAAATCTGAAGAAGCTATGTTTTTTTCTGATATTTTGTTTCCCATTATATCTAATGTTCTCATACCTAAATCCATAATATTACTAGATTTTTCTACATCATCTGCTTTAAAATTTACTGCAATTACTTTATCTGCTCCTTGTTTTCTAACTTCTTCTACTGGTACATTATCTAATATTCCTCCATCATAAAAACTATGCCCTTCAAATTCACAAGGGCAAAATATTCCTGGAAAACTGCTACTTGCTCTTACAGCTTTCCCTACTTCTATATTTGTTATATATTTCTCTTTGTTTTCCACATTTGGTACATTATTTGTGAATATATATTCTTTTCCATTTCTAATATCTACTGAAGTTATTACAACTGGCAAATCTAATATTTCTCCAACACTTTTATATCCTTTTCTTAAAGCCATTTTATTATATGCTTTTTCTAAACTTTCTCCACTTTTAAAACCTTTTATTTCTACTTCCCCGCCAAATATTTTACTACTTACTCCTGAAAGTATTAGATTATTATTTAAACCTACAATTTCTTTTGAATATAATTTAAATGCTTCATAAATATATTCTGGAGTATATCCCATTGCATACAATACTCCTATTAATGCACCTGAACTTGTTCCACCAATTACATCTATTTTTATCCCGTTATCTAATAATGCTTTTAAAACTCCTGCGTGAGCTATCCCTCTTATACCCCCACCTGATAATGCTAAACCTACCAAAATACCACCTTCTATACTCTTATTTTTCTTTTCCTCATTATTCTTTATTATATTATTTACTTATTTTTATTTTTTAAACAGAAAAAAAGTTACTATTTTTAGTAACCTTTTATCTATTTTTTTTAGTTTTAAATTTTATCTTTTAATGGTACAATACCTAAAGTATATCCCATTGGATATAACAACTTTATTAATGTATCCACTTGTGGCGATCTTTTAAAGCTTTCTATTTTAGCAATAGACGGTTGTATTACACCACTTTTCTTACTTAATTCTCTTTGTGTTAATTTAGCATTTTTTCTTGCTTCTATAGTTGCTTTTATTAACTCCATTTCCAATTTTATCTCAATCTCTTCTTGAGGTGTAAAATTTAATTCTTTTTTTACCTCTTCCCAATCTTTAAATTTTCTCATTTTCACTCACTTCCTTTTTATAATCTTTTAAATTTTTTTAGCTTTTTCTATTTCTTTTTTAGGTGTTTTTTGAGTTTTCTTCGTAAAAACACTTAATAATATGAATTTATTATTGTGCAAACTAGCAAAAAGTATTCTATCTTTTAAAGGTCTTAATTCCCATATCTCATTATCAATTTTCTTAATATATGGTTCTGATAGATTTAAACCATATATTGATAACATTTCCATATAAGCTTTTATCTTTTTTAATTTTATTCTATTTTCTTTACTTTTATTATTATTTAATTTTTTTATATATTCATATATCTCACTTTTTCCGTTTTTGTCTTCATAAAATTCTATTTTATACATTTTACACCTCCTTAATTATATCTTATTAGATATCAAAAGTCAATACATTTATTCCTTTTTAGATATCAAAAAAATAGGAAATAAATTATTATTCCCTATTTTTTATGCTTTCCCCTATATAACTTTTATTTTTTATCTTTAAGAAAATTTACTAGCCATATATAGTAATTTTCTCATTTTCTATATCATTGAATATTTTACTATTTTTTGTATTTCTACTATTTCAAACAAAATACTAAGCTTTTTTACCATTAAATTTCTTCAAAATGCCCTATACTATTTTCTTTATTTTTCCACTGTATATATCTTTTCACTCACTTTATTCCTCACTTACATTTGTTTCATCTTCTGTAGTAGGTGTATTTTCTGTATTATTGTTTAAATCTGTGTAATAATATTCTCCAAAACCATATTCAACTCTGTAATACTTTCCTATAAAATATGGTATAACATTTTCATTTAGAGTATATGTTGGTTCTAAAACAACTTCACCATTAGAATTTACAACACCCCATTTATTATCTTTCATTATTCCAGCAAAACCATATTCATTAAATTCTGTAACCTTATCATATGTTGCTTCTACTACAGTATCTCCATCTTTATTAACAAATCCCCATTTATTATCTACCTTGTTTGTAAATAAAGTATTATTTGGATATACTTCTGTATTTTTTAATTCTTTGCCTTCCTTATCAAAATATTTTACATCAGTATCATTAGAAATTTTAATATAATTATTCTCAGTTGTAATAATCGCATTAGCCATATTGCAAACTTCTACCATATTTTTCGAATACAATTTAGTTACATTATCAGCATTTGTAATTGCTTTTATTATGTTAGTACCATCTATTTTTTGTAAAGAATCATATTTTATATCTATTTTAACATTGTCATCATCATCAATAACGCCAAGTTTTGATTCGTCATTACTTACTATAAAATAATTATCAAATAAATATTCCAAATAATTATATTTTTCCTCTATTACTTGTTCACCTTTATCATTTATAACACCATATTTAGTTCCTTCAGAATTATCTATTCTTATTTTATATTTTTCATTTCCAGTATTTAATATAGCAACATCTGTATTAATATTTGCTTGTGTTCCAGATGTATCATATACTGTAATTCCTTGGCTATTTTGTGCATATAAATATATTCCTGTGATATCTATTTGGTTATATTCTGTTGGTACTATTATTTTTCCATTTAAATCTGCAATACCATATTTTTTACTCTTCTCTAATGTAAACAATTTATTACTTTCATCATACTCAATAGATTGATACTCATTCAAAATTAATTGTTCATCATTTTTTATAATGCCATATTGACCGTTTTTAGCACATAAAATATAAGCATTTTCTCTATCATCTACGCCTAATACTCTAGATAATTCGTTATATTCTGGTTCTAATAATAATTTTCCATTATAATTTATATAACCATATCTATATCCTTCATCTGTTGTATTTGATATAACATATCCAGAATATTTATAACCTTCATCAGATGTATAATAACCATCTACTGAAATCTTGTCATATTTAATATCTATTAATTTATTACCTTTAATATTTATAACACCATATTTTCCATCTTGTTTTACTAAAAGCTCTCCCTCTTTATATGGTAACCCTTCTATTGATTCATATATATTTTTAGTTATTTGTTTTCCTTCAAAATTGATAAGCCCAAACTTTCCATCTTGCTCATAAGTTAATACAGATTTTTCATACATCAAATCACTCGTAATATTTTGTAACCTTATAGGCTCTACATTTTGATAATCATTTAAAATTTGTTCTTTTCTTTCATTTAATACTTTACTTTGTTCACCTTCATAACAAACAAATACTGGTTTTTCAGGGTTTGGTATTATTACATTATCATATGTAGCATCAATTACAATATTTCCGCTTCTGTCTATTATCCCTGATAAATCATTTGTTTTTAATACAAAATAATTATAAGTACTTACTTTTTCTACTTCATATTTTTTTGCACTTTTACCAATAAAATATACTGATAAACCTACAATAATAGCTATTAAAATTATCCCTATTATAATATTACGAATTATAAAATTTCTTTTCATAATTTTTTGCCCTTTCTATTCTTCATTTTCTTCATCTGTTTGTTCTGCTTCCTCTACTATATTATTTTTACAAGCTTTAACTTTAATTATTCTTTTATCTTCATATTCTTCTATTTTATATGTTACTTTGTCTGTTTCAATTATTGGGTTTTCCTCATCTTTTGGAATTCTTCCCATTTCTTCTTGTAAATATCCTGATAATGTATCATAATCTCCTTCTGGAATTTCAGCATTTAATAATTTATTTACATCATATATAGGTAAACTTCCTGATAAAAGATAAGTATTGTCATCTATTTGTTCATATTCTTTTTCAACTTTATCATATTCATCATAAATATCTCCAACAAGTTCTTCTAGAATATCTTCCATAGTTATTAAACCTGCTGTTCCACCATATTCAT
Organism: uncultured Clostridia bacterium; assembly: GCA_944393755.1. GTDB lineage: Bacteria > Bacillota > Clostridia > TANB77 > CAG-508 > CAG-269. The sequence continues at coordinate 15,481 of CALYBF010000005.1, forward strand.
CTACTATAATTGCAATTTGTGTTTTGTTTCTTTGTAACTCTTTAAACACTTCATTTATTAACCTATTTTGTGATACAAAATATGCTTCTTTTACTAAATTTTTAACTTTAAAATTTTTCTTGTTTATATTTTTTAGAACATCTTTTACATACAAAATACCTTTTACTTCATCTATTGTTTCATCATACACAGGTATTCTACTATAACGAAACTCTTCTTTTGATAATTCTTCCATTAATTCTTCATTACTAATATTTATATCTACTGCAAAAATATCTTTTCTATGTCTCATTATTTCAGATACAGTTATATCATTAAATTCAAAAACGTTATTTATTAATTCTTTTTCTTCTTCTTTTATATTGCCACTTTCTTCCCCTTGATCTACCATCATTTTAATTTCTTCTTCTGTTACTTGTTCTTCTTCACTTTCAGCAACACCAAATAATTTTGAAATTCCATTTGTTACAAAAGTTAAAAATTTTACAAATGGAGATGTCAATATAAAAATAGCTCTAATTATTCCTATTGTTCCAAAAGATATTTTTTCATAATATTTCATTGCAAGTCTTTTTGGTACTAATTCTCCAAATACTAATGTGAAGAAAGATAATATTATTGTAATTACTATAATTGATATATTATTCCATACTGTTAAGCTAAAAAATGGCATTAAATTATAAAGTGCTGGTGCCAACATCTCTGCAAAAGCATCAGATGCAAACGCACTTGATAAAAACCCTGCTAAAGTTATTCCTATTTGTATTGTTGCTAAAAACTTACTTGGTGATTTTAACATCCCTTCAATTTGTTTTGCTTTTTTGTTTCCTTCTTTTGCTTGTTTTTCTATTTTTGCATCATTAAGTGAAATAAAAGCAATTTCACTTGCTGCAAAAAATGCATTAATTAAAATTAATATTACTAGTATAACGAGTTGTGATAACATTAAAAAATCTACTCTCCTTTTCCTTTAAAATTTTACAGTTATATTGTAACAAAAATAATAGACAAATTCAATACGAAATTAAATATTAAACAAAATTAATATTAAGCAAAATAATAAATAATTTTAGACCATTTTCTTTTTGAAAATGGTCTATTAAAATTACATACCTGTTACAGGTAATTTTTTAACATCTAAGTTTTTTACTTCTTTGCTTGTTTGTTCTTTTGTTTCTATTTCTGGTACATCTTCTTTCCTATTATTTACAGTAACAGTAACTTCTTGATTTAAGTTTAAATCAACTCTAATTAGTTGGTCATATAATTCATAACCGTCAATTGTTTTTGTTTCCTGTAAATAATATGTACCTGGAACTAAATTGTTTATTTCAATTTGTCCATTTTCATTAGTTTTTAAATCTGTATAAACTACATTTTTGTTTTCATCTAATATTTGAAATTCTACTCCTCGTAATACATCACCACTTTCTTGATCTTTTTTAACAATTACAATTTTAGTTTCATTTTTAAAATAAGAATCGTTTATATTTCCAATACCATCTTCAAATGTTGCTGCTGTTAAAGCATAATCTTGAAAACCACTATTTGGAGCTGTTCCGTATAACACTGGTTTTGTTTTAACTTGTGCTTCTACAGTTAAATTAATTTTACCGTCTTCTTTTAAAGAAGTTATAGGAATTAATATTTTAAATTTCTCATTAGGCATAAATTCTGTCTTTTCTTGATTGTTTTCGTCAGTTAATTTTATACCAGTTAAATCTGCTCCATTATCTTTTGTAACTGTTATTTTATAGTTAGAAATTTCAGCACCTGCTGTTACACTGTATGTTTTTGATACATAGTTTTTATCTAAATTATCTTGTTTCCACTCAGCATCATTTTTATTAATTGTTACTGTACTAGAAATTTTAGTTTCAGTAGAATTTTCAGCATCATTAATTATTTTATGAAATGAATTTAAAGTTCTTTGTCCTGCTTCTCCTATTGCTCCATAATCATTTGGGTTATGGTTATATAAATAGCAATAAACTGCTTGTTTTGTTGCTGTAAAAGCTTCTTCTTTACTTGCAACTCCAAGTTCTTCTATTGTCTTATATGGATAACCATTTATTATCCTTCTCCATAGTCCTACATCATTAATAGCACTTGTTACTGAAACTGTATATTCTTGTGTTTCAGCACCAGGCTTTGATGCGTCTAAGCAATATGCTGGATAATGCACCCCATCTTCAGTATATTCAACATAGCTTACTTTAATAGGTGAACCTTTATATGTCATTAAACTTCCACAACTACCTACCATATAAATATGTGCTGAATCAATAGTTTTAGCAAAAGCTATGTTACCAAAGCTTAAAAAACTAAATATTATAGATGCTAAAATTACAAATAATTTTCTTAATTTATTTTTTACCAATATCATTCCTCACTTTCTATTTTTTCTTCTCCTTGAATACATCTTCTATATTCTGGCTCATTTTCAACACACGTAATTAGTGTTATTGTATTTTTCTTAGTATTTTCTAAATACGTCCAATCTGTATCTTTTATTATTACGTGTTTTGTAACTAAATATTCTTTTGTTTCTCCTTTATAGGTATAAAATATACTATCTCCTTCTTTTAATTGCTTAATTTTTTGGAAATAGTTATTTTTATAACCTCTGTTGTGTGCAGCTAAGCCTACATTTCCATTTTCTTTTGTTGTTTCCTCAAAATGTCCTATGTAATCTTCCATGACTTCTTTTGTTGTCCCTTCACTTATATTAGCTTTTAAATTTATCTTTGGTATTTCTAAACACCAAGTATTTACATCTTCTGTTATTTTTTCCTTCACTGTTTCATTTGTGTTATTTACCTGTTCTTTTGTTTCTTGAATTACGTTTTCAACTTCAAATCCTGCTTTTAATGAACTTTTATAAAGAAAAGTATCATAATTAGAAAAAAATATTTGGATAAATATAAAAATAACTATCGATATAAAAAAACTTAGTATGTTAATATATATAGAACTAAATTTAAACACTATATATATTTCCTCCTTCTTAAATTCTTATATGAAATTAATAAATATTCCTTTGGAATTTTAGATTTAAAAACTAATAAATAAAATCGATCAAATTTATTATGAGTTAACTCATTATGTAGTATAGCATATTTTTTATACTTTGTAAAGAACTTTTCATCGCAAAATTCGACACAAAATGTCGATGAGACAAATGGGGACACCCATTTTTTGTCTCATTTTCCTTTTTGTATAAAACTGAGACAAAAAATGGGTGTCCCCAAAATTCTCAAATTTTTAATTCTAAGTCAAAGTAGAATTCTACTCCGTTTTCTTTGTTTATTACTCCATAACTATTTGCTCCATAATTGCTCATTATGGCTTTTACAAATGCTAAGCCTATTCCTGTTCCTCCGTCTTTTCTGTTACGTGATGCATCTATTTTATAAAATCTATTCCATATTCTATTTAAATGTTCTTCTGGTATTTGTTTTCCTGTATTAAATACTTTTACTCTTACTTTATTTTTTTCAACATCTACTTCGTTTTCTATTTTTATTAATTTCTTTCCATTTACTTCTTCGACGTGTTTTATAGCATTTGTCATATAATTTGTAACAACCTGTTCTATATAGAAATCGTCTGCTATTACATTTATTTCATCTGGTGTTTTGAATTCTATCTCTACTTTTTCTTCTTCTATCATTACTTGTGATTTTCTAATTACTTCTTTTTCTACTTCTACAAGATTAAATTCTGTATCATTAAATTCTCTTTTTCCATATTCTAGTTTCATAAGTTCTAATAGTTGTTTTACTAGTCTATCCATTTTATTTGTTTCATCTAAAATAACTTCTGCATAGAATTTTCTACTTTCTTCATCTGTATTTACATTTTCTAAAAGCCCTTCACTATATCCTTGTATTAATGCTATTGGTGTTTTTAATTCGTGTGATACGTCTGATATAAAGCTTTTTCTCATTTCATCTAATTTTGATTTTTCTTCTATATCTTTTTCTAATTCTATATTTGTTTCTCTTAGTTGTTTGATTGTTTTTTCTAGTTTATCAGACATTGTGTTAATACTTTTTCCTAGATTATTTATTTCATCATCTGCATCTGTTATTCTATATTTATGGCTAAAGTCTAAATTTGACATTTTCTTTGCTATTGAGTTTAATTCTAATATTGGGTCTGTAAATCTTCTTGTTACATATGATACTATTACTGCTGCAATTAATATTGCAAAGCCTGCCATTAAATATAAAAAGTTATTTGATATTTTTACACTTTCTTGTATTGAGTTTATTGGTATTCTAATATATAATAAATATCCATTATCAAGTGTTGATGCAAGAAGTATATATGTAAGTCCATTTTTAGTATCTTTTATTCTGCTTATTACAAAATTATCAGTTTCTTCTATAACTTCTCCTGCTCCTGTATTAAATCTACTTGTCATTTCGTTCATTTGTCCTAGTGTTGAGAAAAAGTCTTTATTTGATGTATATACATTTACATTTTGATCATCTCTTATTAATATATCGAAATTATTTCTAACCGCTATTTTTTCTAGTTCAGTTGCTAAATCTCCAACTTCTCCATTATTGTAGTAATTGTTTACTGTTTCATATACTGATTTTAATGCTGTTTGTTTACTATATAGATAGAACTGACCAAATACAAAATTATTTACTAATACTAAAAATATTATTATTCCTAATATTACAAGTGATAATGTTAAAAACAGTTTTACTCTTACTGATTTTAAAGGTTTAAACTTTGTACTCATTTTTCCTTCCCTTCTATTTAGTTTCGAATTTATATCCTATTCCTCTTATTGTTTTTATAAATTTACCTTTTTTACCAAGTTTATGTCTTATCTTTTTTATATGACTATCTATTGTTCTAGAGTCTCCATAATAATCATAATTCCAAACATTATTTAAGATTTTATCTCTAGATAATGCAATATTTTCATTTTCTACTAAATACACTAATAACTCATATTCTCTTAAACTTAGCTCTATTGGTTTTCCATCTACTTTTACTGTTCTTCCTTCTTTATCTATTTCAATTCCTGATATTGCTTTTATTTCTTTTGTATCTTTATTTGTTCTTTTCAATATTGCTTCTACTCTTGCTACTAATATTTTTGGGCTAAATGGTTTTGATATATATTCATCAACTCCAAGTTCAAAACCAAATAACTCGTCTTGTTCTTCTCCTCTTGCTGTAAGCATTATAATTGGTACTTTTGAATCTTGTCTAATTTGTCTTAAAACAGACCAACCGTCTAGTTTTGGCATCATAACATCTAATAATATTAGACTTATTTTATTTCTATTTTCTTCAAATACTTCTAATGCTTTTTCTCCATCTTCTGCTTCTAATATACTATAACCTTTTGCTACCAAAAAGTCTTTTATTAATTTTCTCATTCTTTGTTCATCATCTACAATTAATATACAATCATTTAACATATCTAACACCTTCTTTATTTTTTACATACATATTATATATTATAACTACTATTTATGTCTATAATGTGAACAAAAGATTTTTTGATTTAAAAAAAGATTTTAAGTAATCTTAAAACCTTTTCTTTTTATCATTTAATAATTTATTTTTTAAACTTTTATTGTTTTTCTATATATACTGATGTTGTAGGATATGTTAAATCTACTCCTAAATTATGTAGTATATTTATAATATTTTTATTTAGTTTATCTTTTAATAACATATAATCTTTATAATTTGTTATATCCACATATAATTGTATAAATAAAGTCAAACCACTATTTTCTATTTTTTCAAAAGATATTAATATATCTGTGTCTATTACATTTGGTTCTGCTATTAACATATCTTTTATGCTATTTGATATTTGTTCTATTTTTTCAGATGTCATTTCTAATGGCAAAGATATATAAAATTTATATCTTCTTTTTTCTAATTTACTCCAATTTATTATTGCTGAATCTGCTATTGTTGAATTTGGTATATTTACAACTGCATTATCTGCATTTCTAATTCTTGTTGTTCTAAATGTTATATCTTCAACTGCTCCTTCGTAGTTTGGTGTTTGTATCCAATCACCTACATTAAATGGTTTATCTATAAATAAGACTATTCCACCAAATATATTTTTTGCTGTATCTTGTGCTGCAAGTGTTACTATAATACCACCTATTCCTAGTCCTGCAACTAAACCACTTAAGTTTATTTGTAATATTGCAAGTACAATAAATAGTGCTATTATATATATAATTGCTCTTGCTACTTTTAATGCAAATTCAAGCATTGAGTCATCTAAATTATTTTTTGGAGAATTTTTAATTTTTTTAACTAGTGATGACTTTGTTGTAAAACTTGATGCTAATGCTTTTGCAAATGCAAATACACTTATTATTTGGAATATTTTTGTTACTATATTCATTACATCTTGTTGTAAATTTAGTGGTTCTTTCAAGAATAATATTGCTAAATATATTCCTAGTATTGTGAAAAATACTTTTAAAGGAGTATAAAATGCACTCTCTCTAATTGCTTTTTTTCCTTTACTATTAAATTTAAATAGTTTTATTATCATATATGATATACTAGGGCTTAATACTTTAAAAAGTATTATCACACATACTGCTATTACTATATCAACAATTTGTAATGCTTTTACACTTTCTATAAAACTTGTTATTTGTTCCATTTTTTCCTCCGTACTTTTTTAGTTTAGTTCATATAGTCTCTTAACTTTTTACTTCTACTTGGATGTCTCAATTTTCTTAATGCTTTTGCTTCTATTTGTCTTATTCTTTCACGAGTTACATCAAATTCACGCCCAACTTCTTCTAGTGTTCTTGCTTTTCCATCTTCTAGTCCAAATCTTAGTTTTAATACTTTTGCTTCTCTTGGTGTTAATGTGTTCATTACTTCTTCTAATTGTTCTTTAAGCATTGTATATGCTGCTGAATCTTGTGGTGCTGGGCTATCTTCATCTTGTATAAAGTCTCCTAAATGACTATCATCTTCTTCTCCTATAGGTGTTTCTAACGATACTGGGTCTTGTGCTATTTTTTGTATTTCCATTACTTTTTCTACTGTTATTTCCATTTCTGCTGCAATTTCTTCTGGCGTTGGCTCTCTTCCTAATTGTTGAAGTAAGTGTCTTGATGTTCTTATTAATTTATTTATTGTTTCTACCATATGAACTGGTATTCTTATTGTTCTTGCTTGATCTGCTATTGCTCTTGTTATTGCTTGTCTTATCCACCAAGTAGCATATGTGCTAAATTTAAAACCTTTTGTATAATCAAATTTTTCTACTGCTTTTATCAAGCCCATATTTCCTTCTTGTATCAAGTCTAAGAACAACATACCTCTTCCAACATATTTTTTCGCAATGCTTACAACTAATCTTAAGTTTGATTCTGCTAATTTTTGTTTTGCTTCTTCATCGCCTTTTAATATTCTTTTTGCTAAATCTAATTCTTGGTCAAATGTTAAAAGTGGTATTCTTCCTATTTCTCTTAGATACATTCTAACTGGGTCATCTACACTTATTCCTTCATAATTTGTATCTGTTATCTCATCTAATTTTAAATCTTCTACTTCTTGCAAATCTTCTATATCTGGCTCTTCATCTAAATCGTCATTTAAACTTACTCCCATTTCTTCAAAAGCATCAAACACTTTATCTATTTGGTCTGCATTTGCATCATCTAATTCTTTTGCTAAATCTCCATATGTTATTTGTCCTTGCTCTTTTGCTTTTTGTAATATTTTATTTACTTTTTCATTTTTTATATCTTCATCACTTTTTACTTCTTCACTCTTTGTAATTTCTTCTTTATTTTCCACTGCCACTTCTTCTTGTTTTTCTTGTGCTTTTTCTTCTTTTTTCACTTCTTCTATTTTTTCTGCTTTATCATCTTTATTTTCTTTTTCTACTTTTTTTGTTTTTGCAACTTTTTCTTTATTTTCTTTTTGTTTTGATTGTTTTGTTTTTGGTTTTTCTTTTATTTTTTCCTCTTTTTTATCTTCAATTTTCTTAGTTGCTTCTTTTTTGTTTATATCTTTTTTCTTTGTTTCTTTTGGTTCTTT
>CALYBF010000006.1 GCA_944393755.1 uncultured Clostridia bacterium
TATAACAAGAGAAGATGCATTAGAACAATATAGAGGAGCAATCGAAGGAGTAAGAAATGTTTCAACAAGAGAGTTCTCAATTGATGAAAATGGAAATATGAGTTTAAGCCAAGTATCAATAGAGGATATAGACAAAGCAATGGAAGATGAAGAAGAAAGATAAAAATTAAAAATGCATAAAATTACCACTCTTTGTAAACAATATGTGTAAAACATATTAAAACAAGGAGTGGAATTTTTTTGAAAACAAATAAAGTTTTAAAAGTAAATGGTATAGCTTTAGATAAAAAACAATTATGTAGTCATTTAGAAAAAATAGCATCAGGGCATAACCTAGTAAATAAATCAGATAAACAAACATATCCAGTACCACATTTAAAAGAAAGTTTTAATGTGATAAAAGAAGTTTATAATTTATTAAATGAGCATTTAAAATTAGGAATAGGGATACACCCAGCAGGAGAGTGGTTATTAGACAATTTATATATAATAGAAGAAACAGTAAAACAAATAGAAAAAGAATTAACGTTGAAAAGATATATAAATTTTGTGGGAATAGCAAATGGAGAATATAAAGGTTTTGCTAGAATATATGTACTTGCATCAAATATAGTAGCATTTACAGATAACAAAATAGAAAGAAGAGACTTAGAAGATTATCTAAAAAGTTATCAAGAAAATAAAACCTTAAGTATGGAAGAAATATGGAATATAGGGTTATTCTTAGAAATATCAATCATAGAAAATATAAGAGAAGTATGTGAAAAAATTTATATTTCACAAATAGAAAAATATAAGGCAGAAAACATAGTAGAAAGATTAGTAGAAAATAAAACAAAACAAGAACAAGTATTTAAAAGAAATACTTTTAAAAAAGTAGAAAAAAATCTCTTAAATGATACGCAATATTCATTTGTAGAATATATGTCATATATATTAAAAAGATATGGGAAAAAAGGATATAGTTATCTAAAAGCATTAGAAGAAACAATAGAACTTACAGGTTCTAATGTATCAGATATAATAAAAAAAGAACATTTTGATATAGCAGTAAGGAAAGTAACAATAGGAAATAGTATAACAAGTATAAAAAAGATACAAAGAATAAATTTCTTAGAAATATTTGAAAATGTAAACGGAGTAGAAGAACTATTAAAAAAAGACCCAAGTAATGTATATAGTAAAATGGATAGTAAATCAAAAGAATATTATAGAAATAAAATAAAAGAAATATCAAAGAAAACAAAAATATCAGAAATATATATAACAAGAAAAATATTAGACTTAGCAAATAAAAATGAAAATAATAAAGAAGAAAAGAAAAGCCATATAGGATATTATTTAATAGATGAAGGAATTTTAGAATTATATAAAGAACTAAAATATAAACCAAAAATAAATATAAAAACAAAGGCAAAGACAAAAATTTATATAATATCTATAATTTTATTTAGTATAATAATATCTTTTTTTATATCAGTAAACTTAAATATTAAAAACATAATTTTTTATATTATAGCATTTACTTTATTTTTTATACCAGCAACAGAAATTGTAAACCAAGTAATCTCATATATATTAAGTAAAACAGTAAAACCAAAAATAATACCAAAATTAGACTTTTTAAATGGAATAGATGAAGAAAATAGTACAATGGTAGTAATACCAACAATAGTAAAATCAAAAGAAAAAGTACAAGAACTAATGGGAAAATTAGAAGTATTTTATTTAGCAAATAAATCTGAAAACTTATATTTTTGTTTGCTTGGAGACTGCTCAGAAAGTAAAAATGAAGAAGAAGACTTTGATAAAGAAGTAATAGAAGAAGGAAAAAAACAGGTAGAAATTTTAAATCAAAAATATCTAAATAAAAAAATACCAATTTTTAATTTTATATATAGAAAAAGAATATTTAATGAAAAAGAAGAATCATACTTAGGTTGGGAAAGAAAAAGAGGTATGCTTTCACAATTTAACGAATATTTACTTCGGAAATATAAAAACACCATTTAGAGAAAACACATTTGAATTATATGAAAATAAAGAAGAAATAAAAGAAAACTTAAAACAAATAAAATATATAATAACATTAGATGCAGATACAGACCTAGTATTAGACAGTGCAAGTAGCTTGGTAGGAGCAATGGCACATATTTTAAATAAACCAATAATAGATAAAGAAAAAAATATAGTAACATCAGGATATGGAATAATGCAACCAAGAGTTGGAATTAATTTAAATGTAAGTAATTATAATTTATTCACAAAAATATTTGCAGGAAGTGGTGGTATAGACCCATATACAAATGCAATTTCAGATTTATACCAAGATAATTTTAAAGAAGGAATTTTTACAGGAAAAGGAATATATGATTTAAAAACATATTCAAAAGTATTAAAAGATGTAATACCAGAAAATGTAGTGTTAAGCCACGACTTATTAGAAGGGTGCTATTTAAGGTGTGGTCTTGTATCAGATATAATGCTTATGGACGGATATCCAACTAAATACAATAGTTTTATAAACAGATTATCTAGATGGATAAGAGGAGATGTGCAAATATTAAGTTGGCTATCGAAAAAAAGTAAAATAAATTTATTATCAAAATATAAGATAATAGATAATCTGCGAAGAAGCCTATTTGAAATAAGCATAATATTATCACTAATATTTGTTACTATTTGTGGATATATTTATAACAAAAAATTTTATATGATAACTTTAAGTTTAATATTAATTACGCTAATACCATTTATATTAGAACTTATAAATAGTATTTGTTCTAAGAAAAATGGAGAAAAGAAACAAAAAACATTTACACCTAAAATAACAGGTTTAAAGGGAAGTTTTTTAAGAGGAATAATTACTTTAGGTTGTATTCCATACAAAGCATATATATCATTAAAATCTATAACAACAAGTTTATATAGGATGCTAATATCAAAAAAACATATGTTAGAGTGGATGACATCAGAAGAAGCGGAAAAACAAGCAAAAGAAGACTTATTATCATATCTAAAACAAATGTTAATAAATATTGTATTTGGAATAATATTTATATTTAGTAAAAATATTATTTTAACAGTTTTAGGTTTAATTTGGATAATAACACCTTTTGTTATGTGGTATATAAGTAAACCTAAAAAACAAATAAAAACAGTAGAAGAATTAAATAAAAAAGAAAAACAATATATACAAGATATAGGAAAAAGAACTTGGGACTTTTTTGATAAGTATTTAGTTAAAGAAAATAATTATTTAATTACAGATAATTACCAAGAAGATAGAAAAGAAAAAATAGTTCTAAGAACGTCATCAACAAATATAGGTTTATCACTTTTAGCAGTAATATCAGCAAATGACTTAGGTTATATTGATAAAGAAAAAGCACTAAAATTATTAAAAGAAATGATTTTAACAATAGAAAGTCTACCAAAATGGAACGGACATTTATATAATTGGTATCAAATAAGAACTAAAGAACCACTAGTGCCAAGATATATATCAACTGTAGATAGTGGTAATTTTGTAGGATATTTATTTGTAGTAAAAACATTTCTTTTAGAAAATATAGAAAAAAGTAAAGAAGAAAACAAGATATTAGAATTAAAAAATTTAGAAAATATAGTAGATAATTTAATAAAAAATACAGACTTCTCATTATTATATAATAATGAATTACAAATGTTTTCAATAGGATATAATTTAGAAGAAAATAAATTAACAGATTCATATTATGATTTATTAGCATCTGAAGCAAGACAAGCAAGTTTAGTTGCAATTGCAAAAAAAGACGTACCGTCAAAACATTGGAATAACTTAAGTAGGACTCTAACAACTCTAAATAATTATAAAGGGCTTGTTTCTTGGTCAGGTACAGCTTTTGAATATTTAATGCCAGATATTAATATACCAAGATATGTAGGAAGTTTACTAGATGAATCTTGCAAATTTATGATAATGAGTCAGAAAGAATATAGTAAGAAACTAAATATACCTTGGGGGATATCAGAAGCAGCTTTTAATGTGAAAGATTTGAAATCAAATTACCAATATAAAGCATTTGGAATACCGTGGCTTGGTTTAAAAAGAGGGCTTGGAGATGAACTTGTTGTATCAAGCTATGGAAGTGTTTTAGCAATTGGAGATTTACCAAAAGAAGAAATAGAAAATTTAAAAAGATTAGAAAAAGAAGGTATGCTATCTAAATATGGTTTTTATGAATCAATAGACTATACACCAGAAAGAGTGGAAAAAGGGAAAACTTCAAGTGTTGTGAAAACTTATATGGCACATCATCAAGGACTTATTTTGCTTTCTATTAATAATTTATTTAATAATAAAATATTGGTACAAAGATTTTTAAAAAACCCAGAAATGCAAGCAATAAGTGTACTATTACAAGAAAAAATGCCAGAAGCGGGAGTTATAACGAAGGAAACTAAAGAAAAAGTAGAAAAATTAAAATATAAAGATTATGAAGATTATATAAAACTCACATTTAATAAAATAGATAGAAGGTTAATTACGGGAAATGTAATAGCAAGTGATGATTATGTAGTTGCAATGAATCAAAAAGGAGAGGGTCTAAGTAAATATAAAAATATTTATATAAACAGATTTAAAAGAACTGAAGACTATTCACAAGGAATCTTTTTTGCTATGAAAAATATCAAAACAAAAAAGATATGGAGCTCAAATTATTTGTTTAATAATAAAAATAATTACCAAATAAGTTTTATGCCAGATAAATGTGAACAAGAAATAATAGAAGGAAATATTAAAACCAAAATAGAAACAACAATATGCTCAAACGAACCAGTAGAACTAAGAAGAGTTAAATTAGAAAACATAGGAAATGAAGAAGAAATAATAGAAATAACATCATATTTTGAGCCAATTCTTTCTAAAAAAGAAGATGATTATGCACATCCTGTATTTAATAATTTATTTTTAATAACTAAATATGACGAAGAAAATAAAAGTTTAATTATAAAAAGAAAGAAAAGACAAAAAGAAGAAAAAGAAATGTATTTAGCTGTAAATTTATCCACAAATAGTGAAACAATTGGTGATTTAGAATATGAAATAAATGAATCAAGGTTTATAGGAAGAGGAAATCTTGAAATACCTAAAATGATAGAAAATTCTATACCATTATCTAAAAAAACAGGTTTAGTTACAGAGCCAATAATAGCTTTGAAAAAAACTTTAAAAATAAAACCACAAGAAACAGTATATGTTGATTTAATATTAAGTGTAGGTGAAGAAGAGAAAAAGGTAAAAGAAAATTTAGAGAAATATTTGATATTTGAAAATGTAAAAAATGAATTTCAATTATCAAAAGCAAGAGTAGAAGCAGAAAATAGATATTTAGGAGTAAAAGGAAAAGAAACAGTAATTTATCAAAAAATATTATCATATATAATTTTTGGAAGTCCATTAAAATCAGAAAGGCTAAAGAAATTAACTTTAGGAGAATATAAACAAAGTGATTTATGGAAATATGGAATATCAGGAGACCTGCCAATTATATTAGTAAAATTACAAGATGTAAATGATAGTTATATTGTAAAAGAAGTATTAAAAGCATATGAATTTTTCAGAATTAAAAAAATAGAAACAGAAATTGTAATTTTAGATGAAGAAAAACATAGTTATGAAAATTATGTGAGAGAAGAAATAGAAAATCAAATATTAAATAAACATATGGCATATTTAAAAAATATAAGAGCAGGAATATTTTTACTCTCAAAAAATGAAATAGATAAAAAAGATATAAGTTTGTTAGAATTGGTAGCAGAGGTAATAATAGATAGTAGAAAAGGTGGTTTGGAAAATAATATAAGAGACTTAGAAGAAGAATATTTAGAAAAGACAGAAGTTTTTAATCAAAAAGAAAACAATGTTATTTATGAAGAAGAAAAAGATGAAGATATAGATATATTAAAAAATAATGAAAAATTAAAATATTATAATGAATATGGTGGTTTTTCAGAAGATGGTAAGGAATATTTAATTAGAGTAAATAAAGAAAACAGGCTCCCAACAGTATGGTCAAATATACTTGCAAATGAGAAATTTGGAACAGTTGTAACAGAAAATAATGGTGGATATAGTTGGTATAAAAATAGTAGATTAAATAGAGTAAGTGCTTGGAATAATAACCCTGTTTTAGATATCCCAAGTGAAATAATTTATATGAAAAACGAAGAAGGAAAAACGTGGTCCTTAGGTTTAAACCCTAAACCAGATGATAGGAATTATAATATTATATATGGTTTTGGATATGCAAAATATATCCATAAAAGCTCTGGAATAGAGCAAGAGTTAGAAGTATTTGTACCAAGTGAAGATTCTTGTAAAATTAGTATTTTAAGTCTAAAAAATACTACACCTAATAGAAAGAAATTTAAATTATATTATTATATAAAACCAGTAATAGGTGAAGATGAAATTAAAACAAGTAAATATATAGAAACTAGATTAGATAAAAATAATAATATTGTGTATAGTAAAAACTTGTATAAAAGAGAAGATGAAAATTATTTAATTTATATATCATCTAGTGAAGAAATAAAATCATTTACAGGAGATAAAAACTCATTTTTAGGTTTATGTGGTTTATCAAACCCAGACGGAATAAAAAAAGAAAAATTAAATAATGATTTGGGCTTAGGAAAAGAATCTTGTATGGCATATGAAATAGAAATAGAATTAGAAAGTTTTTCAAATAAAGAGATTTCATTTATATTAGGTGCAGATGAAAATTTAATAGATTGTAAAAATGTTTCTTATAAATATAGTAAAATAAATAATTGTAAACAAGAACTATTAAAAGTAAAGAACAAATGGAAAGAAATATTAGGAAGGCTTCAAGTTTATACACCAATAGAGTCAACAAATATCTTATTAAATGGTTGGGTAGCATATCAAACAATTGTAAGTAGATTAATAGGAAGAAGCGGCTATTACCAGTCAGGAGGAGCATTTGGCTTTAGAGACCAATTGCAAGATGCTTTAGGGTTAAAATATTTAGATGCAAATATTATGAAAAATCAAATAATAAAACACAGTAAACATCAATTTATAGAAGGAGACGTAGAACATTGGTGGCACGAAGAAACAGGACGTGGAATTAGAACAAGATTTTCAGATGATTTATTATGGCTTGTGTTTGTAACAATCGAATATATAAATTTTACAGGAGATAAAAGTATTTTAGAGATAGAAACACCATTTTTAAAAGGAGAAATATTACAAGAAGGAGAAGATGAAAAATATGATAAATATCAAGAAACAGAAGAAAAGTCATCGATCTATAATCATTGTATAAGAGCTATAGAAAAATCATTAAACTTTGGAGAACACGGCTTACCTAAAATAGGTTCAGGAGATTGGAACGACGGTTTTAGTACAGTAGGTAATAAAGGAAAAGGCGAAAGTGTATGGCTTGGTTTTTTCTTATATTATATTTTAGATAAATTCATACCAATTATTAGAGAAAAAGAACAAGCACAAGAGCAAGAACAGAGAGAAGTACAAGAGAAAGAAGAAAAAATAAAAGTAGATAAAAATAATTCTTATTTATCAGAAAAATATGAAAAAATAAAACAAGAATTAAAAAGAGTATTAAACACTAAAGCTTGGGACGGAAGATGGTTTAAAAGAGCATTTATGGACGACGGAAATGTATTAGGAACAATGGAAAATGAAGAGTGTAGAATAGATAGTATAGCACAAAGCTGGAGTGTAATTTCAAATGCAGGTGATAATGATAAAAAATATATATCAATGGAAAGTTTAGAAAATCATTTAGTAGATAAAGAAAATGGAATAATAAAATTATTAGATCCACCATTTGAAAAAAGTAAGCTAGAGCCTGGATATATAAAAGCATATATGCCAGGAGTAAGAGAAAATGGAGGACAATATACACATGCAGCAATATGGGTAATTATAGCAGAAAGTATATTAAAATTTGGAGAAAAAGCATTAGAATTTTATAGAATGATAAATCCAATAGAACACACAAGAACAAAAGATGCTGTAAACAAATATAAAGTAGAGCCATACGTAATACCAGCAGATATATATGGACAAGGAAACTTAGTAGGAAGAGGAGGTTGGACTTGGTATACAGGCTCTAGTAGTTGGTATTATAAAGCAGGAATTGAATATATATTAGGGTTAAAAATAGAAAATGAACATTTAAGTATAAACCCTTGCATACCTAAAGATTGGAAAGAATACCAAATACAATATAAATACAAAGAAAGCATTTATAATATAAAAGTAAAAAATGAGAATAATAAAAATTATGGAGTAACTAAAGTATTACTTGAAAACAAAGAAGTAGAAAACAAAATAAAAGTAGACGGAGAAAGAAGAATATACAATATAGAAGTAATATTGTGAGACAAAGTGGGACACCCATTTTTTGTCTCACTTTTTATAAAAATGAGACAAAAAATGGGTGTCCCCAAAAATCTCATTGTAAAATAAAATTATATGTAGTATAATAGTCTTTGTAGTCATATGACTATGGTTGTATAGGGCTTTAGAGAAAGGCGGAAAATGAAAGTTCCACGTACACTTACAAGAGACCAAGTGCTGAAAGAAATTATTATTCCAAACCCTGGGGTGCAGGAAGGAGAAGTAAGCAGAAAGTGTGTAGTTAAAAGCCATATAAATGGCTTTAGGGAGCAAACTTTTACAAGTTATGACTATCCTAAAGAGATTCCTGGAATTTTCCTTCATTATGAGGAAGATCCTGGAAATGGAGAAATACATCCAGTATATCTTACTGTTTGCATGAGCAAAAATCTCTACCTTTGGGGTAGAGAAGGTTGGTTCAATGGCCCAGGACAGATGGACGAAATTCCAAGAGTACTTCTTTCACAGCCAGGTGTTGCTGTTGTAAGAAGTGTTAAGGAGTTTGAGCTTAGGTATCTAGATAAGAAACCAGAAGGTAAAATTTGGATGCCTACAATTACTTTTGCAAATGGTGCAAGAACAGAGTTTATGATTAGGTATCTTGAGGGTCAGAAGATTAATACGTGTACTTTGTATACTTCTGATGGCAAAGATGCTGGAACAGATTGTGCTATTCTTGCAACTGTAACTCTTGATATAGATGTTACTTTTGAGAAGGAAGGCCCCAAAGCTGCTTGGCCTTGTAGGTAATCTAAAGTACTAAAAGGGAGTTCTTATATAGAACTCCCTAATAAATATAAATAAACAATAAGAAAATAGGAAATAAAAAATAATGGAATATAAGGAATGATTATATGACAAAAAATGAAGTAATAGATAAAATAAAAGATGAAATGCCAGATTTTACTGGTACAGATATAGATGTAGAGATTAAAAGAGCTTTGTATGCATATATTACTCTTGGTAAAATGAAGTCTTTTGATGAAAGATATTTTTTTGGAAATATTTTTACTAGAAAAAAAGCAATTGATGAAGCAAAAAAAGATATAAAAGATATTGATAAAGTTGCTAAAAAAAGAAAGATTGTATGTATTACACTTTCACATTTATATAGAGAAGTTCTTAAAAGTCTAGGAATAAATAGTTTTATAGATCAAGATAACGAGTTTGATGACCATATAAATAATGTAATAGTTTTAAAAAATGGAAAAGCAATTTCAGCAGATTTACAATTAGATTTGTATTGTATACATGCTAAAATGAGACCTAGATTTTTTAAAGCGCTTGGAGTAAATGATGTCTTACCTCAAGAAAAGTTAGACAGTATATTAGTAGAAATTGGTTATATTAATAGTGTTAAAGATTATAGAGACAATTTTATTGCAAGTTTAAAAGAAAGAGTTTCTGATTTAAGTCCAGAGGAAGCTTTAAAAATTATAATGGAAAGTAAAGAAACATATGATGGTATGGAAGGAATTGAGACTTCAGAAGCTTATAAATATTATGCAGCTTTAATAAATGAAGTTTTTGATAAAAATAATGCTAAAAAGATTCTTCAATTTTCGTGTGCAAGAACAGATGAAGCCGGAAATGAGACTAATTATACTTTTTGTATTTTTCCAGATACAGGCGATTATAGAACAGTTACACCATATATCTATTCTGTAAAAAATGGTAGGATGTTATCTTGTGATTTCGAAACTTTACAAAAATTAGAAAATGAAGGTTTAAAGCTAGGAAATTTTAGAACCAAACGTAGAGTAGGAAAACTTAAAAAATATATGAGTGAAAATGAAAGAGCAAAAGAAAAAGAAGAAACAGCTAGATAATTATTCTACTGAAAGATTTTACAAAAAAACGAAAAACTTTCAGTAACAGTGAAAGATTTCTTGACAATTTAAAAATCTTTCAGTATAATGATTATAGAGGTGATAGTATGATTTATAGAGAACATTATATAGAGCCAGTACGAGAGTTCTATGATTCTGATTTAATAAAAATTATAACAGGTATAAGACGTTCTGGAAAATCTGTTATTTTGGAGCAAATTAAAAAAGAGATAGAGCAAAAAACAGATAATGTAATTTATTTAAATTTTGAAGATAAAAGAATTTTAACAAATATACAAAATAGTAATGATTTAATTAATTATATTGAAAATAATAAAAAAGAAGGAAGATGTTATATATTTTTAGATGAGATACAAATGTTAGAAGATTGGCAAGAAGCCTGTAAGACATTAAGATTATATAACAATTCTGTATTTATAACTGGTTCAAATTCAAAATTACTTTCTAAAGAATTTACAAAAGAATTAAGTGGTAGATATGTTTCTTTTAAAGTTAGACCTTTTGTATATAAAGAAATACTAGAATATACAAGAGAATTAGGAAAAGAAGCTAATATTACAGATTATTTAGTGTGGGGAGGCTTTCCAAAGAGATTTGAGTTTGATACAGAAGACGCAAGAAATAGATATTTAAATGATTTAGATGATACAATAGTTATAAATGATTTATTAAATAGATATAAGATAAAAAAAGAAAACTTATTCAAAAATTTTGTGAATTATATACTAAGGTCAAACAGCAGAATTGTTTCAGCTCAATCAATTCATAATTATATAAAAGATAAAAATGAAAACTGCTCAATAAATACTATTATTAAATATTTAAGCTATTTAGAAGAAGCATATATAATAGAATCTGTTAAGCAGTATTCATCTAAAACAAAAACTGAACTTGCATATTACTATAAAATTTATAATACAGACGTAGCTTTTAATTCTATTAGATGTATGGATAATAGATATGATTTAACACATAATTTAGAAAATATAGTTTACAATGAACTTATATATATGGGATATAAAATTAATGTGTTTACTAATAATGGAAGAAAAATAGATTTTCTTGCACAGAAAAATAACAAAAAATATTATATACAAGTAGCGTATAGTATAGCGGAAGAAAAGACATATAATCGTGAATTTTCTGCATTTACTAATATAGATAATTTATCACAAAAAATAATAATTACTAATGATGATATAGATTATTCAACAAGTACAGTTAGACATATTAAATTAAAAGAATTCTTATTAATGAATTCTTTAGAAGATAATTAAGATAGGGAAGTTTCTCTATCTTTTTTTAAAACAAACCAAAAAAATGTTCTATAAATCTATTGACTTTTTTTCCCTTTTTCTATATAATTAGCAACATAAGAAACAAGAAAAGAGGGATAAAATGAAAGAAGAATTTTTACAGATACTAAGAAAAGTAAAAAGAGAAGGAATAGAAGAATTAATAAATTTTTTAGAAAAATCAGACTTTTTTAAAGCACCAGCAAGTACAAGATTTCACGGAAGTTATGAAGGCGGGCTTGTTGAACATAGTTTAAAAGTATATGAAATATTAAAACATAAAGTAGAAAATTGTATAATGGATATAAAAATACCTGAAGAATCAATAATAATAATTGGTTTACTTCACGATATTTGTAAGACAAATTTTTATAAAGTAGATTATCGTAATGCAAAAAATGCATTAGGAGTATGGGAAAAAGTACCATATTATACAATAGATGATACAATACCATATGGACACGGAGAAAAATCTGTTATGATGATTACAGAATATATGAAATTAACACCAGAAGAAAAATATTCAATTAGATGGCATATGGGATATACTGAACCTAAAGAAAATTATAATGCAATAGGAGGGGCATATACAAAATATCCAATAGCATTATTAACACACGAAGCAGATTTAGAGGCTACGTATTTTTATAATACTTAAAGAAAAATAACAAGAAAGTGAGAGTTTAAGATGTTAGCATATATTAGAGGAAAATTAGAAATAAAAATGACAGAGTATGTTGTAATTGATGTTGGCGGGCTTGGTTACAAAGTATTTATGTCAGAAGAAGGAATCGAAAAATTAGGAAATATTGGAGATATAGTTAAAGTACATACATATTACAGAGTAAGAGAAGATGATATAAGTATATTTGGTTTTAATACACAAGAAGAACTTAAAATGTTTGAATTATTACTTGGAGTAAGTGGCGTAGGAGCTAAAACAGCTTTAACTATGCTTGCAACTTGTACACCTTCAGAATTTGCTTTAGCAGTAGTTTCTGAAGATGTACAAGTATTAACAGAAATACCAGGAATAGGACCAAAATCTGCTAAAAGAATAATTTTAGAATTAAAAGATAAAATTAAGAAACAACAAGTTGTAGAAGGTATTAAAGAACAAATTAACAAAAATGAAAAACAAAATAATAAAATCTTTGATATTGCTGGCGTAAAAGAAAAAGTAGATGAAGCAATACAAGCATTGCAAGTTCTTGGATATAATAAAAAAGAAATTGAAAAAGCTTTTGAAAAATTAGATGTAAAAGAATTATCAACAGAAGAATTAATTAAAAAAGGTTTAAACTTGTTAAATAGATAGGATGTGAGGAAAATTTGAATACAAATGAACCATTAGCTTTCCGTATGAGACCTAAAACTTTAGAAGATTATGTAGGTCAAGAACATATTTTATCAAAAGACAAAGTATTATATAGAACAATAAAAGCAGATAGGTTATCAAGCATAATATTATTTGGACCACCAGGTTGTGGTAAAACCTCACTTGCTAGAGTAATTAGCGAAACAACTAAATATAAATTTTATAAAATAAATGCAGTAACAGCAGGTGTAGCAGACATCAAAAGAGTAATAGAAGAAACAAAAAACTTCATGCTAAACCCTAGTGGAAAAAGTATATTATTTATAGATGAGATACATAGATTTAATAAATTACAACAAGACGCACTTTTACCATATGTGGAAAATGGTACTATAATTTTAATTGGTGCAACAACAGAAAATCCTTATTTTGAAGTAAATAAAGCTTTGATTTCTAGGTCTATGGTAATAAAATTAAACCCATTAACAGAAGACAATATATATCAAATATTAAAAAATGCTTTAGTAAAGAAAGAAGGACTTCGGAGAATATAACATAAAAATAGCAGATGAAACTTTAAGAAAACTTGCAAAAATCAGTAATGGAGATGTAAGAACAGCTCTAAATGGTTTAGAAGTTGCAACACTAACTACTGCTATGAGTGATGACGGATATATACACTTAACAGATGAGATAATAAAAAATAGTGTTCAAGAAAGAAAAGCGATTTTTGATAAAAATGGAGAAGAACATTATGATAATATAAGTGCTTTTATAAAATCAATGAGAGGTTCAGATCCAGATGCTGTTGTATTTTATTTAGCAAGAGCGTTAAATGGTGGTGAAGACCCAATGTTTTTAGCAAGAAGAATAGTAATATGTGCATCAGAAGATGTTGGTATGGCAAACCCAATGGCACTTGTCGTTGCAAATAGTGCAATGCAAGCAGTACATATGATAGGTATGCCAGAAGCTAGAATATTACTTTCAGAAGCTGCAATTTATGTTGCAACATCACCAAAATCAAATGCATCATATATGGCAATCAACAAAGCTCTAGAAGATGTAAAAAATAAAGACACTGGAGAAGTTCCTATGCATATAAGAAATGCACCGATAGAAAAAATGAAAGAACTCGGATATAGTGAAGGGTATAAATATCCACACGATTATCCAGGACACTATGTAGAACAACAGTATCTTCCAGATAAAATGGTTGGAACAAAATATTATGATGATACAGATATTCCAGACAAATTAGATAAAACAAAAAAATAACAAAATTTAAAACTAAAATAAATAAAAAACTAAAAATTGGAGAACCTACTATAAAGTAGGTTTTTATTATGTTTAAAAAAGTTTTAATTGGAATATGTGCTGGCATTATAAGTGGGTTATTTTCAACTGGTGGTGGTATGATATTAGTTCCTGCATTTGTATATTTGTTAAATGTAGAAGAAACAAGAGCTAGAGGAACTTCTGTATTTTGTATATTACCAATGGTTATAACAAGTAGTTTATTTTATTATAAAGATAATTTCATAGATTGGAAAATTGCAATTCTTTGTGCTATAGGAGGAAGTATTGGAGGTTTTATTGGTGCAAAATTATTAAAAAAATTGCCTGTAAAAGTTTTTAAAATAATGTTTATTATATTTTTAATTTATGCTTCTTATAATATGTTAAAGTAGAAGGGAGAAAAATGATATATATATTAATTGGTTTTATTTCTGGAATTGTAAGTGGTACAGGTATGGGTGGTGGAACTATATTAATATTTTTACTTACTTTTTTAATGGGAATAGAGCAACATATAGCACAAGGAATTAATTTAATATTTTTTATTCCGGCATCTTTAGCTTCTATTTTTGTTAATATAAAAAACAATAATTTAAGTCTAAAAAATGGAACAATAATTTCAATCTTTGGAATTTTAGGAGCAATTATTGGGGCAAATATTTCTCTTAATATGGATGTAAATATTTTAAAAAAGAGTTTTGGAGTTTTTCTTATTTTAATTACAATAAATGAAATATATTCCATTATAAAACAGAATAAAAAAGCTAAAAACAAGCAATAATAAATAAAAAGGAGAGGTGAAGTAAAAATGAAATTTATTAAAGGTGTTATGATTGGTGGTTTAATTACAACAGGTTTAGTTTTAATGTATGCTGAAAGTGGTAAAATGAACAAAAAAACTATGATGAAACAAGGAAAAAAGATGGCTAAAAAAATAGGTATTATGTAAAAAAGTGGGAGACATCAATGAATCTGATGTCTCCCGCCCAAAGCCAATTAGCTTTGGGGTTCCAATAATTGGAGAAAGAACATAAGTCGGATGGCATGGGAGAGGTTTTATCAATCTCCAATTATTGGCAAGCTTTAGGTTGCAAATAGCAACCTTACAACGATATTAACATAAATATTTGATTTTGTCAACTATTTTAGATGTTTAAGTTTACTAATTGACATAAAATAAAAAATATTGTATAATATACATATCTATTGTTTTGCCAAAGTAGGCAAATGGAACAAAGGAGTGAAAATGGAAGCGACTCAAATATTGTCAGGTAAATCGGCTGATAAAGCATTTGATGTAATGTATGCTAATATGCTTTACTATGATGGCATTGCAAATTTCAAAAATCCAGAAGCTTCGGCAGTAGTTTTATTTAGAAGACCAGAAGAAACTAATAGGACAATTGAATGTAGAATATTATATACTACGTTTCCTAATGATATAGCTGATAAAGTTGATGAAGCCAAAAAGTTAATCAAACTTTTTTTGGGAGCTTTTACTAAGAGAGAAAAGGCGACACATTTTCTGGAAAGATGTTTTACTTTAGGAGAACTACAAGTAATAAATGTATCCATTTGCGGAGTACCTATGACTATCACACCTCGAAATAGCGAAGAAGAACTGTTCTGTAGGTGGTCAGATCTTTATAAAAAGATGTATTCATAGTACTAAAACCTTTGACACAATTGGTAAAGATAATTCTTTGCTAAAAGAGAAAGTCTCCATTTTAGAGGCTTTCTCTTTTTAGGCTAAAAATTCAAATCTTTAAAATCTTCTTCTTTTAAAAAAGTTTCTTCTTTATAACAATCATCTTTTTTATCTGTTAGATAACAATCACATTTATCATTTTTTTCACCTTTTAAGCATTTTCCTTCGTGATGACATTTAGCACAAATTTTTATTTTCTTTGTGTTATTAACCCATATTTGAATAGCATATTCTCTATTTGGACATAAAGGACCAAAAACGAATTCTCCATCTTCATCTGTAAAAGTATGACCTATTGGTCTTCTTTCTTCTTTACCATTTTCACAAACGATTTCAACTAATTTAACAACGGCATTATCAACAGGTTCTTTAAAACAGTTTTTAACAACGCCATAGATAACATCTCTATTGTCTTCTGGTAAAGTTATATCAAGGTCAAATTGTTTTCCACCAGATATTACACCGTCAACATCTAAAATAGGGCAACAAGGTTTGTTACAATCTTTATCCATAAAACTCATCCTTTCTTTTCAAACAGCATATTAGCTGTTTATATATATTATGTAAAAAATAGATTTTATTTGACAACTTTTGACAAAAAAAGTATTAATAAATATTGTAATGGTTTAATAAATATAGTATAATAAGTATATGTAAGGAGGAGATGTAAAATGGACGAAAACGAGAAAAAAGAAGTAATAGATATAACACCAGAAGAAAACAAAAATGAGACTACAACAGAAAATGTATCTAAAGAAGAAAAAAGTAATGAAACAAATAAAGATAAAAAAGGTTTAGCAATTGCAGCAATGGTACTTGGAATTGTTTCATTAGTATTATTTTGTATTTGGTATATATCATTACCTTGTGCAATACTTGCTATAATATTTGGTATAATATCAATTAAATCAAGCAAAAGAGGTATGGCAATTGCAGGTATTTCAACTGGTGCAGTTGGAGCAATACTTATGATTTTACTTTATGTACTTGCTTTTGTTTTAATAGGTGTTGGAACATCTGCAGGAGTTAAAGAAATAATAGAAAATTTTGAAGATTATCAAGATGATTACGATTATCATTATAATTCTTTTGATGATTTATATGAAAACCGTTATGATGATATACTTTAATAGAAAAATAAAAAATACAAAGTTTATTTAAGCTTTGTATTTTTTGCAAAAAACAATTTAAAATTACAACTAAAGAAGCATTTATATATTTACTTGATTTTATCTGTATGATATTGTTGATGATTTAAAACAAGTATGTGTAAAAATGGAGAAAATATAGGGGTAGTTATAGTATTAGAGAAGTTAAATTATTTAGATGAGTGTATAAACAAGATTTAATAGATATTTGAAAGAACTCTAATGGAAATGTTTAAATAGAAAATATAAAGAGGTAAAAAATGGTTAGATATAATTATAATAAATTAGTTAGAGATAGAATTCCAGAAGAAATTAATAATGAAAAAGGAAGAAAGTGTAAATACAGAGTTTTAAATGATGAAGAATATTTAAAAGAATTAAATAAAAAAGTGTTAGAAGAAGCAAATGAGTTTGTAGAAGAAAATAGTATAGAAGAATTAGGCGATTTAATGGAAGTTATAAATGCCATTATGACATTAAAAGGTTACAAGAAAGAAGAAGTAAAAGAGACAATGAAAATCAAAAGAAACAAAAAAGGAGCTTTTAATAATAAGTTTTTTTTAGAATATGTAGATGAAGAAAAAAGAAACTTAGAAGAGGAAGAAGAATTAAATAAAAGTTTTAGAAATAAAAAATAACGAATATTCTCCAAGAACAAGCATATAATTTAAATAGCTTGAACTTGGAGGTTTTTTTATGTTTTTTGTATTTAATAAACAAAAAATAATAACATATTTTGTATCTTTATTAACAGTATTAGCATTGTTCTTTGTTGCAGGTAATTTGAAAAAAGAAGAGGTAGTAGAAACATCAGCTGGAAATGAGAAGCTACTTCCTATTTATAATGTAGAAACGAAAGAAAAGAAAGTAGCACTTACAATGAATTGTGCCTGGAACGATAGTGATATAGATAAAATATTAGAAATATTAAAAAATAATGATGTGCAAATAACATTTTTTATGGTTGGAGATTGGATAGATAAATATGAAGAACAGGTAAAAAAGATATATGATGCAGGAAATGAAATAGCAAATCACGGAAACAACCATAAACACGTAAATAACTTGAGTTATGAAGAAAATGTACAAGAAATAAAATTAGCAAACGAGAAAATAAAAAACATAACAGGGATAGAAAATAAATTATACAGAACTCCATATGGGGAATATAATAATACAGCAATAAAAGCAGCGAAAGATAGTGGGATGATAACAATACAATGGAGCTTAGATACATTAGATTATACAGGTTTAACAGGAGAAGAAATGTGGAAAAGGTTAGAAGGAAAATTAAAGCCGGGAGATATAATACTTAGCCATAATGGAACAGAACATACAGCAGATAGTTTAGATATGTTGATAAAAAACATAAAAAAAGAAGGTTTTGAAATAGTAAAAATATCTGATTTAATATATAAAGAAAATTATGAAATAAATATAAATGGAACTCAAATTAAAAAAGAAAAGTAATATGTATATATTTGGTAAAAATGGGCAAGATAAAATTATAAAGAAATTAAGAGGTTAGAAAATGACTTTTATTGGTATGATATCAGAACATAAAAGTTTTGAAAAAATAAGAGATGTTTTAAAGAAAAACTTAAAAGATGAAATTAATTTAATATATATAAATAAGAAAAATATTAGTAATATGAAAAGTATAAGATTCCATATGATAATAATAGATAGTGATTTAGAAAGATTTAAAGAAGAAATATTACTAATAGAAAATATGTGTAAATATGCTAGTTATGTAGCAATAAATACAGATATAAACAAAGAAATTACTTTTTTAAAAAATAAGAAAAATAAAATAATAACATATGGACTAAATCAAAAAGCAACTGTTACAATATCTAGTGTAACAGAAAGTAGTATATTAATATATTTACAGAAAAACTTTAAAAACAGAGAAGGAAACACAATAGAAATAGGAGAAAAAAGAATCGAAAAAGCTGAAGAAAACAAATTAAGAACATATGAATTTTTAATAATATATATAATATTTTTAACAAAAAACCAAACCATAATTAATGAAACATTGGAAAAATCAAACTTTTTTGAATAAATTTAACTTTTTATGTAGACAAAACCAAAAAAATGTTGTATAATAGAAAATGTAAGTTAAAACTTTAAGGAGAAAAATACAATTGATAAAATAAAAAAGTGGGAGGAAAAGAAATTGAGTACAAATTATTTAGAAAACAACTATTTAACATTAGTTGGAAAAGTTACAGGAGAAAAAAAATTTAGTCATGAAATATATGGAGAAAGTTTCTATGTATTTAACTTAAGTATACCAAGATTAAGTGGAAACAGTGATATTATACCAATAACTGTTTCAGAAAGACTAATAAAAGAAGATACATTAATGGAAGGTAAAAAACTATTAGTAAAAGGGCAATTTAGATCATACAACAGTTATGAAAATGAAAAAAATAGATTAATACTAACAGTTTTTGCAAAAGACATCATAGAAGTAGAAGAAAATAATGAAGAAGAAGAAAACGAAATGGTCAAAAAAGACACAATAACAAACGAAGTTGTTTTGGTTGGTTATATTTGTAAAAAACCAATTTATAGACAAACACCATTTGGACGTGAAATATCAGACCTATTACTTGCAGTAAACAGAGCATACAACAAATCAGATTATATACCTTGTATAGCCTGGGGAAGAAATGCAAGATTCTGTCAAAACTTAGAAGTAGGAACAGAAGTTAAGGTAGTAGGAAGAGTTCAATCAAGAAATTATGAGAAAAAACACGAAGATGGAACTGTAGAAACAAGAGTAGCATATGAAGTTTCTGTAGGAAGTCTAGAAGTTATAGATGAAAACGAAGATAGCAAACAAGAGGTTATAGAAGACCAAGAAGCTGTTTAAAAAATATAAATAAAAAAATAATAAAAAGTTTCAAAAAGCTAGTTTTTTGAAACTTTTATTGTTATAATATGTAAAGAAAAAAGTTCAAGGAGAAGGTTTATGGAAAAACAATTAATAAAAAAAGAAAAGAAAAGAAAAGAAAAACAATCAAAAATAAAAGCAGGTACAAAATTTACAATAATGGCAGTAATATTAATTGCTATTTTTTGTTTTGCACTAACACCAGTAACACTTCAAAATGATACATATTATACAATAAAAATAGGAGAACATATAGTAAATAATGGAATAGATATGCAAGACCCATTTTCTTGGCACGAAAATTTACCATATACATATCCACATTGGCTATATGATTTGATAACATACTTAATATATAATTTGTTTGGTATGACAGGTATATATATAACAACTTGTTTATTATCAATAATATTGGGGTTATCAGTATATGCAGTAAATAGAAAACTTTGTAAAAATCAATTATTCTCATTTTTAATAACAATAGGTGTAATGTACTTAATTAGAGGATATATAGCAGCAAGAGCACAATTGGTTACATTTATATTATTTATATGGACAATATATTTTATAGAAAAATTTTTAGAAACCAAGAAAAAAAGATATGCTGTAGGTTTAATTGCAATACCAATATTAATAGCAAATATGCACTCAGCAGTATTTCCATTTTATTTTGTACTATATTTGCCATATATAGCAGAATATATAATAGCTTGTATATCTGAAATAATTATATATAGAAAAGGTAAAGTAAATTTAATAAAATTAAAAATAAAAAGATTATCAAGAAAACCAGAAAATGAGGAAAAAGTAAATGAACTAAAAGAAAAACTAAGAAAAATAGAAGAACAAATAGACAAAGTAAAAATAAAAAGAACAAAAGAATTACAAAACCCATATAAAATAAGATTAGTAAAAAAAGAAGCAGTAAAATGGCTAGTATTAATATTTATCATATGTTTATTTACAGGGCTATTAACACCAATAGGAGATACACCATATACGTATTTATTTAAAACAATGCAAGGTAACACAACACAAAATATAAATGAACACTTGCCAATGACATTATCTAGTGAAACAGAAGTAATTAGTACATTAATATTATTTTTAGCAATAATGATATTTACAAAAACAAAAATACGATTATGTGATTTGTTTATGCTATCAGGCTTGTGTTACTTAATGCTTATGAGTAGAAGACAAATAACAATGTTTGCATTAATATGTTCACCAATATTAAATAGGATGTTAGTAGAGCTTGCAAAAATATATACAAAAGAGAATTTAGAACAAGTTGTAGAAAAACTAACAAAAGTATTTGCTATAATAGTAATTTCAGTAATAATGCTAGGACTTAGTTATTATGAAGGAAAAGATAAATTAGATGACACATATATAGATGAAACAGCATATCCAGTACAAGCTTGTGATTATATATTAGAAAACATAGACCTAAAAACAGCAAGATTTTATAATGAATATAATTATGGAAGTTATATGATATTTAGAGGAATACCAGTGTTTATAGACTCTAGAGCAGATTTATATGCACCAGAATTTAATAATACAATAGATGATATATTTATGGACTTTATAAACACATCAAATATAGGAACATTTTATGAAGATACATTTGAAAAATATAATATAACACACGTAATAACATATAAAAACTCAAAAACAAATATGATAATAACAGATACAAAAGACCCAAAATATAAGGAATTATACAGTGATAAATATTTTGTAATATATGAAAGATTACAAGATGTTGAAAGATAAAAATAAATAGGGATAAATAAAGAAAGAAGAGGGAGAAGAGAAAGACTTGAAAACATTTATAGTAGAAAAAGAAGAAGAAGGAAATAGAATAGATAGTTATTTAGCAAAAAAAGATGGAGAACTATCAAGAGTTACAATTCAAAGACTAATAAAAGAAGAAAAAATATTAGTAAATGGAAAAAAAACAAAATCTTCATATAAAGTTTGTGAAAGTGATAGTATAATATTAGAAGAAGAAAAGCCAAAAGAAATAGAACTAAAAGCAGAAAATATCCCAATAGAAATTTTATATGAAGATAAAGACATAATAGTAGTAAACAAACCTAAAGGTATAGTAGTACATCCAGGAAATCGGAAACCCAGATGGGACATTAGTAAATGCTTTAATGAATATATGTAAAGACTCTTTATCAGGAATAGGTGGAGAAATAAGACCAGGAATAGTACATAGATTAGATAAAGATACATCAGGAGTAATTTTAGTTGCAAAAAATGATAAAGCACATATAAATTTAAGCGAGCAAATAAAAAATCACGAAGTAGAAAAAACATATATAGCTTTAGTAAGAGGAATAGTAAAAGAAAACGAAGCTAAAATAGATATGCCAATAGGAAGAGACAAAAGTGATAGAAAAAAAATGACAGTAAGAGAAGATGGCAAAAATGCAGTTACAAATTTTAAAGTATTAGAAAGATATGAAAAAGATAATTGTACATTATTAGAAGTAAAAATAGAAACAGGAAGAACACATCAAATAAGAGTACATCTATCACATATAGGTTATCCAGTAATTGGAGATGAAGTATATTCAAACGGTAAAAACAAGTGGGGAATAAAAGGACAATGCTTACACGCAAAAAGTTTAAAATTTAAACACCCAATAACAGGCAAAGAAATGAAAATAGAAGCAGAATTACCAGAATATTTTAAAGAGATTTTGAGAAAAATGGGGACAGGTCTTTTTT
>CALYBF010000007.1 GCA_944393755.1 uncultured Clostridia bacterium
GGTTCTCTACACCCAATAACACAAATAATAAAAGAAGTAGAAGAAATCTTTTTGGGTATGGGATATGAGATAGCAGACGGACCAGAAGTGGAAAAAGCAATATACAATTTTGATAAATTAAATACACCACCAGACCATCCAGCAAGAGATATACAAGATACTTTTTACGTAAATGATGATATAGTATTAAGAAGCCAAACATCACCTGTGCAAGCAAGAGTAATGGAAGAGAAAAAACCACCAATAAAAATAATATGTCCAGGTGCAGTATATCGTTCAGATAGTGTAGACGCAACACACTCACCAGTATTCCATCAAATAGAAGGTTTGGTTGTTGACAAAAATATTTCAATGACAGATTTAAAGGGAACTTTAGAGATGTTTGCTAAAAAATGTTTAGGAGAAAATACTAAAATACGTTTTAGACCACATCATTTTCCATTTACAGAACCATCAGCAGAAGCAGATGTATCTTGCTTTGTATGTGGCGGAAAAGGTTGCAAGGTTTGTAAAGGAGAAGGTTGGATAGAACTTTTAGGTTGTGGTATGGTACATCCAAATGTGTTTAAAAATTGTGGAATAGACCCAGATGTGTATTCAGGTTTTGCATTCGGTTTTGGTGTAGAAAGAATTGCTATGGCAAAATATGGAATAGAAGATATGAGATTACTTTTTGAAAATGATGTAAGATTTTTAAAACAATTTTAAAATAAATAATCAAAATTTTGATATTTAGAAGGAGTGTTGATATAAATGGGACTTTTTAATAAAAGACCTAGTGGAAGAAAAATTTATACATTGCGACAAGCAATGAGTTTTGTAAGTAAAAATGAAGGATATTCGGTTATAGAAGAAAATGGAGGATATAGAGTTATATCAGATAAAACAGCAAGAGTTGAAATTGAAAGACATAAAAGCCAATTAAGTAGAAGAGGTGAGCTTAGAAAAAGTATGCGAGTAGGTTATACACCAAGTGCTGTTGGCTCAAGAGAAAATTCAAATTATGGACATAGATATGGTTATTATGAAGAAGAAAGATAGAAAGGGAGAATTATAAATGAAAGCAAGTAGAGAATGGTTAGAAGAATATAGTGATATAGATGTAGATACTATAAAATTAGGCGACATACTTACAATGACAGGTTCTAAAGTAGAAGAAGTAATAGAAAAAGGAAAAGATATTAAAAATGTTGTATTTGGAAAAATATTAGAAATAAAAAAACATCCAGATGCAGATAAATTAGTTGTAACTAAAGTAGATGTAGGAACAGAAAAAATACAAATAGTAACAGGTGCAAAAAATATTAAGGAAAATGATATAATACCAATCGCAAAAGACGGAGCAGAACTAGCAGGCGGAAAGAAAATAGTAAGAAATCCATTAAGAGGAGTAGATTCTTATGGTATGATGTGTTCTGTTGGAGAACTTGGTTTAGACATTAAAGATTATAAAGACCAAATAGAAGATGGAATAATGATACTTCCTTCTTCTTATGAAAAATATCTTGGAAAAGATATAGTAGAAGTTTTAAATTTAAGAGAAGACATAATAGATTTTGAAATAACACCAAATAGACCAGATTGTTTATCAATTGAAGGTTTAGGAAGAGAAACAGCTGCATCATTGGGAGTTGAATTTAAAAACCCTAGAAAAAATTTAGATGAGTTAGAAGTAGAAAATAAAAAAGAGTTAGAAGGATTAAAAGTAGATATAACAGCACCTGATTTATGTTATAGATATGTTGCAAGAATAGTTAAAGATGTAAAAATTGGAGAATCACCAGAGTGGATGCAAAGAAGATTAAAAGCTTGTGGTGTAAGAAGTATTAATAATATAGTAGATATAACAAACTATGTAATGTTAGAATTAGGTCAACCAATGCACGCTTTTGATATAAATTCTATAAAAGGAAAGCGTATTACAGTAAGAAGAGCAAAAAATGATGAGAAAATTATTACTTTAGATGAACAAGAAAGAATTTTAAATGAAAACAATCTTGTAATAGCAGATGAAGAAAAGCCAGTTGCAATTGCAGGTGTAATGGGTGGTTTGAATTCTGAAATAGAAAATGATACAAAAACAGTAGTATTTGAATCAGCAGTATTTTATGGGGGAAGTGTTAGAAAAACTGCAAAACAAGTAGGTTTAAGAACAGAAAGTTCAGCAAGATATGAAAAAGGTTTATCACCTGAAAATGCTATGCGTGCAGCAAATAGAGCAGTAGAATTAGTTGAACTTTTAGGTGCTGGGAAAGCAGTTGAAGGAAAAATAGATGTATATCCTACAAAGCAAAAAATAAATAAAATAAAATTAGATGTAGATAGAATAAATTCTCTACTTGGAACTAATATTTCAAAAGAAGAAATGATAAAAATATTAGGAAATTTAGATATTAAAGTAGAAAATGATTATGTAATAAGTCCATATTTTAGAATGGATATAGAATTTTTAGCAGATATAGCAGAAGAAATAGCAAGATTTTATGGATATGATAAATTAGGTACAACATTAGTAAATGCAGAGGCAACTTTAGGTGTAAGAACAAAAGAACAAAAAATAGAACAAAAAATAGAAAATACACTAGTAAATAGTGGTTTATCTGAAATCTATACATATGGTTTTGTTGGGCAAAAAGATTTAGAAAAATCAAAGATAAAAGAAGAGTTAGTAAAAAATGCAATTGAAATTTCAAACCCATTAAGTGATGAATTTAAATTAATGAGACCAACTACAATTCCTAGTATGATGCAAATTTTAGCATTAAACAATAACAGGAAAAACCAAAATGTTAAATTATTTGATATTTCAAGAAATTATAGAAACATAAATGGAGAAGTTGAAAAAGGTGAAATTCCATTAGAAGAAAAGATTTTAACAATAGGTATGTATGGAGAAGATGTAGATTTTTATACACTAAAAGGTTTAATTGAAAATGTATTAGAAGTATCAAATATAAATCATTATGATGTTGTAAAAGAAACAGAAAATAGCTCATATCACCCAGGTAGATGTGCAAATATTAAAGTAGGTATAGATGTAATTGCAACCATAGGTGAAGTACATCCAGAAGTTTTAGAAAATTATGATATCAATAAAAGATGTTATTTAGCAGAAGTAAATATAACAAAAATAGTAAAATATTCTAAAGCTAATAAAAAATATGAAGAGGTACCAAAATTCCCAGCAGTTGAAAGAGATATAGCAATTGTTGTAGATGAAAATGTGGAAGTTGGTTCTATCGAAAATACAATTACTAAAAAAGCAAAAAGATTGTTAAAAGGTAAAAAAGGTTTAGAAGAATTAAAATTATTTGATATTTACAGAGATGAAAAATTAGGAAAAGGTAAAAAAAGTATTGCATACAGTCTAATTTTTAGAGATAATACAAAGAGCTTATCAGACGAGGAAATAAACCCTGTTATGGAAGAAATTATAAAAGAATTAGAGGAAAAATTTAATGCTACTTTAAGAAAATAATTAAAACCTATGGACTTTTTAAAAAAATATAATAAAATATAAAAAAATAAAAAGAGAAAAACAAAGGAGAAGATATTATGGAAGAAACAAAAAAAGAAGAAGTTACAGAAAACAAAGAGGAAGTAAAAGAAGTAAAAAATGTAAAATTAAGCCCAGCAGCAACAGTTTTACTTTCAATAGTAGCAGCATTAGGTTTAATAATTTTAGTTACATTAATGTATTTTGTAATTATGGCATTATAAAAAATATTAAAAAATAGAGAGTTTTCTCTATTTTTTTTTGACTAATTTTTCTTTTGGTGATAAAATACAAAAGTAAACTCTAGGAAGGAGTAATTATGTTGGAGAGAACTCAAGTTTTTAGACTGCGGGATAAGTATCTAAGAAAGAAAAGTTCTGGTTATGATATAGATCAAGAAACAGGAGCAATTATTGTTTATGCACTAGATTGTGTCTTTTATGAGGGAATATATTATTCTATGGAAGAAGGTGGACCAATTACTTTTGACTCTTATGTACCATATGTAAGAAAGCATGTAGGAAAACGACCACTACAAATTCCAGGTACTGGAGTACTAGTATACAGAACAAATAGTGAAGGTAAACAAGAAGTACTCTTGCAACTTAGAAAAGATTTTAACCAATATGGGGTTCCAGGTGGTGGAATAGAAATTGGTGAAACTTATGAACAGTGTGCCGTAAATGAACTTTTACAGGAAACAGCATATATTGCTAGAGAAGAAGATTTGAAACTGGTTAATGTATATGCTGGACCAAAACATATTACAAGATACCCAAATGGTGATATTGTATTCCATACAGTTGTAGTTTTTAAGGTAGAAGTATCAAAATGTGAAAAAGCTTCACACAATTTTGATGAAAATGAAACAAAAGAAATTGTATGGATGACAATACCAGAAATTGAAGACCTGCTACGAGAAAATAAGGTCTTTCCAAACAATCTCCCCATACTTGAGGATGTTGTGAAAACTACTCTTTAAAATAAAAGAGTAATAATAAAGGAAAATTGCTAAGAAATTAGTAATTTTCCTTTTTATCTTTGATATTATATTACTGTTCGTTGTCTGAATATCTTTTCTTTATAAATAATACAATCAGATTAATAATTGAAATAATAATAGATGTGATTATACAAATTACAATAAATAGCCAAAAGTTATTAATAGCAATAGAAACCAGTATAAGTGTAATTGCTAATATAATGAAAAATATTATTATGGAATTTCGTTTTTCTTTTTTATTTATTGTTTCATTTGTATTTTTATTATCCATATTATGTTCCATATTAACCTCCATTGATATAACTATATAATATTTCATAAAAAATATCAATAATTTAAAGATTTTTGTTAAAAACACTTGACAAATCAATAAAAATGGTGTAAAGTATATTAGCATTACAAAAAAGAAAAGAGGTAATCTTATGGAGAAAAAAGTTGAAGTTAGTATACTATGGGAAATATATGGCAAATTATTAACTGAAAAACAATATGAATTCATAGAAGATTACTATAATAATGATTTATCATTATCAGAAATTGCTGAAAATAATGAAATAACAAGACAAGCAGTAAGAGATATAATAAAGAAAGGAGAGAAAAAACTTTTCGAATACGAAGAAAAGCTAGGAATAATGAAAAGGACGTTAAATCAAGAAAAGAAAATAGAAAAAGTTTTATTAGAATTAACAAAAATACAACAAAACTATTCTGATAAAGAAATAGCAAATGTATTAGAACATATTAAAAAAGAATTAAATTATTTAGTATAATAAAGGAGTTGATAATATGGCTTTTGAAGGACTATCTTCTAGATTACAAGAAATAACAAGGAAAATTAGAGGAAAAGCAAGAATAACTGAAAGTGATTTAAAAGAAATGCTAAGAGAAGTAAAACTTGCACTTCTAGAAGCTGATGTCAACTATAAGATAGTAAAAGAATTTATAGAATCAATTAGAGAAAAAGCATTAGGTCAAGACGTGCTAAAATCATTAACACCAGGACAACAAGTTGTTAAAATAGTAAAAGATGAATTAGTAGAATTACTTCGGTGGAACTGAAAGTAAAGTGAATTTTACACCAAACCCACCAACAATAATAATGCTAGTAGGTCTTCAAGGTTCTGGTAAAACAACAACAGCAGGCAAGCTTGCAAATTTATTTAGAAAACAAGGTAAAAAACCATTATTAGTTGCCTGTGATGTATATAGACCAGCAGCTATAAAACAATTACAAGTAGTAGGAAAACAATTAAATATACCAGTATTTGCAAACGAACAATCAAAAGACGTAGTCCATATAGCAAAACAAGCTGTTTCAGTTGCAATATCAAAATTAAATGATGTAGTAATACTAGATACAGCAGGTAGACTTCATATAGATGAAGAATTAATGGAAGAACTAAAAAAAGTAAAACAAAGTGTAAAACCACACGAAATATTACTTGTAGTAGACAGTATGACAGGTCAAGATGCTGTAAATGTTGCAGAAAGGTTTAATGAAACAGTTGGAATAGATGGTGTAGTTTTAACAAAACTAGATGGTGATACCAGAGGTGGAGCAGCATTATCAGTTAAGAAAGTTACAGGAAAACCAATAAAATTTGCAGCAACAGGTGAAAAATTAAGCGATATAGAAATATTCCATCCAGAAAGGATGGCAAGTAGAATACTAGGTATGGGAGATATCCTATCAGTAATAGAAAAAGCAGAAGAAGCCTTTGATTTAGAACAAGCAGAAAAATTAGAAAAACAATTAAAGAAAAGAGAATTTGATTTAGATGATTATTTAACACAATTAAGACAAATAAAGAAAATGGGTTCTTTCTCATCATTATTAAAACTAATACCAGGTATGAATCAACTAAAAGACGTAAAAATAGATGATAAAGAATTTGTAAAAATAGAAGCAATAATATGTTCTATGACAAAAGCAGAAAAAAGAGATGTAAGACTTTTAAATGGAAGTCGTAGACAACGTATTGCAAAAGGAAGTGGAACATCAGTACAAGAAATAAATAAATTCATAAAATCTTTTGAAATGACACAAAAAATGATGAAACAAATGAAATCAGGAAAAGGTGGAATGAAAAATTTAATGAAAGGTATTGATGAAAATTCTCTTAAAAATATGTTTAAAAAATAGTAAATTAGTTATTAATCTTTATACAATTTAAGAAAAATTAAATTGTGTACATATAAATAAAAAATAATAATTTGGAGGTGAAATAAAAATGGTAAAAATCAGATTACAAAGACAAGGAAAGAAAAAAGCTCCATTTTACCATATAGTAGTTGCAGATTCAAGAAGCCCAAGAGATGGTAAAATAATAGAACAAATAGGAACATATGACCCAATGACAGAACCATCTACAATAGTTCTTGATAAAGAAAAATTAGAAAAATGGGTAAAAAATGGTGCAAAACCAACACCAACAGTAAAAGATTTAATAGAAAAAGTTAAATAATTACTGGAAAATTGGAGGTAAATATGGAAGAATTCTTAAAAGTAATTATTTCAAATTTAGTAGAAAATAGAGACCAAGTAGAAATAACAAAAAAAGAAGAAGAAAAACAAACTATATTTGAAGTAAGAGTTGCAAAAGAAGATATGGGCAAAGTAATAGGTAGACAAGGAAGACTTGCAAAATCTATTCGTACTGTAATGAAATCAGTAGCAGCCAAAGAACACAAAAAAGTGTTAGTAGAATTTATTGATGATTAAGAGGTATTTATAATATGGAAAAATATCTTGAAATTGGTCAAATTGTAAATACATTTGGTATAAAAGGTATGGTTAAAATAAAACCATTTACTGAAAATACTAAAAAAAGATATGACAATTTGAAAAAAGTATATATCAAAAACAAAAATGAAAGAAAAGAATATGAAGTAGAAGAAGTAAAATATTATAAAGAAATGGTATTGATAAAATTTAAAGGTATAGAAACTATAGAAGAAGCAGAAAAGTTTAGAAATTCCTATTTATTAATAAATAGAGAAGATGAAGAACCTTTAGAAGAAGGAACTTATTACATAGTAGATATGTTAGGACTAGAAGTCTATACTGATGAAAATGAAAAATTAGGAGTTTTAGATGACATATTCAATTCTGGAAGTTCTGATATATATGTTGTAAAAAATGAATTAGGTAAACAAATACTACTTCCAGCAATAAAAGATGTAATAAAAAACATTGATATGGAAAATAGAAAAATAACAGTTCACCTAATAAAAGGTTTAATATAAATAATATGGAGGAAAAAATGCAATTTGATGTTTTAACACTTTTTCCAGAAATGTTTTCTATTCTAGATGAAAGCATTATAGGAAGAGCAAAGAAAAATAAACAAATAGATATTAATTTAGTAAATATCAGAGATTTTTCGGAAAATAAACATAATAAAGTAGATGATACTCCATATGGTGGTGGAGCAGGTATGGTGATGATGCCAGACGTTGTATATAGAGCATATAATTCTTTAGAAAATAAAGAAAATGCAAAAGTAATATATATGTCTCCACAAGGGAAAAAATTAAACCAAGAAAAAGTAAAAGAATTATCTAAAGAAAACCATTTAATAATTCTTTGTGGTCATTATGAAGGAATAGACCAAAGAGTCTTAGATAAAATTGTAGATGAAGAAATATCTATTGGAGATTATGTATTAACAGGGGGAGAAATTCCTGCAATGGTGTTAATAGATAGTGTAAGTAGATATGTAGAAGGAGTTTTAAATAAAGAATCTATAAAAGAAGAAAGTTTTATAGAAAATTTGTTAGAATATCCACAATATACAAGACCAGAGGTATTTGAAGGAGAAAAAGTTCCAGAAGTATTACTTTCAGGAAACCATAAAGAAATAGAAAAATGGAGAAAAGAAAAATCTTTAGAAATAACAAAAAAGAAAAGACCAGATTTATTAAAAGAAGTGCAAAATTCCCAAATTGTACCGCTCTAAAATAAAATTAAATTTAAATTAGGAAGAAAAGGAGGATATTCAAAATGGATATTATAAAATCAATTGAACATGAACAATTGAAAAACAAAATACCAGAATTAAAAGTTGGTAATACAGTTAGAGTACACGTAAGAATAAAAGAAGGAAATAAAGAAAGAATTCAAGTATTTGAAGGAATTATAATTAAAGTACAAGGTGGAGGAGTAAATAAATCATTTACAGTAAGAAAAATATCTTACGGTGTAGGTGTTGAAAAAACATTTTTAGTACACTCTCCATTAGTAGAAAAAGTAGAATTAGTAAGAGTTGGTAAGGCAAGAAGAGCTAGATTATTCTACTTAAGAGATAGAATTGGTAAAGCTGCTAAAACTAAAGAACAAGTAGGAGCTAGAATCGAAGATAGAGAAATCACAATAAAAGAAGAATTAGTAGAAGAGCCGGTAGAAGAAAAAGTAGAAGAAGTACCAGCTACAGAACCAGTTTCTGAAGAAGTAGTAACACCACAAGAAGAAGTAAAAGAAGAAAAACCAGCTGTTGAAACTGCAGAATCAGTAGTAGAAGAAACAGTAGATACAGTAACAGAAGAAACTGTAGAAGAAGTTAAAGAAGAGCCAGTAAAAGAAGAAGATAAAAAAGCTGAATAATAAAAAGGAAATGAGACTTTTGGGGACACCCAATTTTAGTCTCATTTTTCTTTTTTGAAATTTTTTTCTTGTCAAAATATTGATATAAAAGACTTTTAAAACAAGCGAACAAAAATTTTAATTTTTTTATAAAAAACTATTGACAAAATTAAAAATAGAATATAAAATAAGAACAACAAAAGCGAACAACAATTTGGAAAACAATATTTTGATAAGGAGTGGTATAAAATGAATATAGTAAAAAGAAAAACAAACATTAAATTAGTTGTAAACAGTAGCATAGAAAGACATCCAGTACCAGTTTTAGGTGTAGATTACAGAGTTAAAATTGTTTATAAAAATATCAAAATAACAGAGTTAGATGTAGAAGAAAAAACTATAAAAATATCACTACCTAACAAATATAAAAAAATGTCTAATACAGCAATTTTAGATTTAGCAATTGAGAAAATGTATGAACAAATAGCAAATGTGGAAATTGAAAGAGCTATGGAAAAAACTAGAATAATGGTTGGGTTTGCTCCAGAAGAATTTGAAATAAAAGATATGAAAGTTTTTGGTAAATATGAAGATAATAAAATAATGATCAACCCTCAAATTGTAAAATATGGAAGAAAAATAATTGATTATGTTGTATTACATCAATATTGCCATTTGAAATATAAAACACATTGCAGAGCATTTTATGATTTACTAAAAAAATATGAACCAGATTATAAATATTATGATGAATTATTAAATAGGTTAGAAAAATAAAAAATATTACTTTAATAAAGAAGTGTTATACATTTCTTTATTTTTTTATTAAAAACTATTTGTAATTTCAAATTTATTTGTTATAATATAGAAGTAGATATTGGGGTATCGCCAAGTGGTAAGGCATCGGATTCTGGTTCCGACATTCCTGTGTTCGAATCACAGTACCCCAGCCATTTTTTAAGAAATACAAAAAAAAATAAATTAATTGACTTTTTAAAAGTTTTGTTATAAAATACTAGTTGATAAGATAAAAAATAAAGGAGGAAATAAAAATGGATTTAAAAGGAACAAAAACAGAAAAGAACTTAATGGAGGCATTTGCAGGAGAATCACAAGCAAGAAATAAATATACATATTTTGCAAGCAAAGCAAAAAAAGAAGGATATGAGCAAATAGCAGCTATATTCCAAGAAACAGCAGATAATGAAAAAGAGCACGCTAAAATGTGGTTTAAATTATTACAAGGTGGAGAAATAAAATCAACATTAGAGAATTTACAAGCAGCAGCAGAAGGAGAAAATTACGAATGGACAGATATGTATGACAGAATGGCAAAAGAAGCAAAAGAAGAAGGGTTTGACCATATTGCATATCTATTTTCAGAAGTTGCTAAAATAGAAAAAGAACATGAAGAAAGATATAAAAAATTAATCGAAAATGTTGAAGGTGGTTTAGTATTCAGCCGTGATGATGAAAGAATATGGAAATGTAGAAATTGTGGACATATTGTAATTGGTAAATATGCACCAGAAATTTGCCCAGTATGTAGCCATCCAAAAGCATATTTTGAAATAAAAGCAGAAAATTATTAAAAATAAATAATGAATTAAATTATTTTTAGATTGCTAAATTATTTTAGCAATCTTTTTTTAAAATTTATTAATAGTTACTAATTATCAAATAAGATAATTGAGATATTTGCTTTTTTTTCTATACTATTGTATAATATATTATGTAATGTTCCTATTAGGAATTATAAAAAAATATGCCTATTATTAAAAGAGAAAGGACTTTAAAATGAAAAGGTATGCTGTTTCAGTTGAGAAAGTTTACAATTGTTTTGATGCTTGGATTGAGACTGAAGTCATACTATATAGATTATCTAAAAGTGGAAAAAAGTGGAAGCCAATAGATAGTTGGTCATATGATGCTATTTTTAGTCGAAGACTTTCAGAAATTCTAGCAAATAATAAGGCAAGAAGCCTTAGGCTCAAATATAGAGCTTGCTCAATTTAATAAAATGGGCATAATTTTAGAACAAGCTTGCTAAATGCGAGCTTGTTTCTTTATGAGAAATAAAATTAAATAATTATTTATTCTATACTTAATTTACTGGCAAAATAGAAAAAATTATGTTATAATGTTTTGGTATAAGGAGAGAAAAGTTTATGTCAAAGTTTTTTGTTAAAAGTAACCAAGTAGAAGGAAATCTAATTAGAATAGAAGGTACAGATGTAAATCATATAAAAAATGTATTGAGACAAAAAGAAGGAGATGAAATAGTTATTTGTGATAGTGAAAAGCAAAAAAACTATTTTTGTGATATTGATAAGATAGAAAAAGATTTTATTATCTGTAAAATTTCAAAAGAATTAGAAGATTTTAAATCAAATATAAAAATAACAATAATGCAAGGACTACCAAAAAGAGAAAAAATGGATTTAGTAGTACAAAAATCAGTGGAGCTTGGAAGCTTTTGTATTCAGCCAGTAGATATGGAAAGATGTATAGTAAAATATAATGAAAAAGATAAAATAAAAAAAGTGGAAAGATGGCAAAAAATATCAGAAGTAGCAGCAAAACAATGTGATAGAGATTTTATACCAAAAGTAAATGAAATAAAAACTTTAAAAAGTGTTTGTAAAATACTAGGTGAATATGATATAGTAATATTAGCATATGAAAAAGAAGAAAAAACAATGTTAAAAGAAACTTTAACAAAAATTAAAAAAGACTATAATTATAAAGAAAATGAAATAAAAATAGCAGTTATAATAGGACCAGAAGGTGGTCTTTCAGAAAAAGAAGTAGAA
Source organism: uncultured Clostridia bacterium (assembly GCA_944393755.1). Taxonomy (GTDB): domain Bacteria; phylum Bacillota; class Clostridia; order TANB77; family CAG-508; genus CAG-269. Next base: position 11,895 of record CALYBF010000007.1, read on the forward strand.
ATGATACAAGAAAATAATAATGTAATAACAGTATCACTTGGAAAAAGAATATTAAGAACAGAAACAGTAGCATTAAATGTACTAAGTATAATAATGTATGAATTAGAGGGGTAGATAAACAAATGAAGGTAATATTTAAAAACTTATTAAAAGCAATAGGAATAATGTGTTATTTCATAATATTAAACTTTGCTTATACTAGAATGAACACAGATAGATTAATAAATGATATAGAAGTATTTTCAGGAATATTTTTAGTAATAGGCTTAGTAATGTTAGAAATAGCATATAAAAAAGATAGTGGAAAATCAGCAATAAGCGGAATAGAATTATTAGTTCTATCAATGCACTCACTATCAATAAACCATATAATTACTTTTTATAAATATGACTTTAGGTTTTATTTATTAGTATCTTCATATGTGTTTGCAATATATTATGTATTAAAATCAGTAATAATTTATACAAAAGAAAAAAGAGAATATCTAAAAAGTTTAAGTGATATATCAGAAATAGTAAAAGAAGAACCGGTAAAAAAAGAGGCTAAAAAAAGAAGAAAGACTAAGAAAGTTGTTAAAACAAGTGAAGATGAAATAAAAAAAGAAGAAAAGAAAACAAATAAAGAAGAGAATAAAAAAGAAGAAAAAACAGAAACAAAAGTGGAAGTAAAAAAAGAAAATAAAACAAAGAAAGAAAATACTGTAAAAAAAGGAAAAACAAGTAAAGCAAAAAAACAAGAAAATAAAGAAGAAACAAAAAAAGTAGAGAAAAAGACTAGAAAAACAAAAAAAGAGGTAGAAAAAAATGATTAGAAGTATGACAGGCTATGGAAAAGCAAATCTAGAAAAAAACTCTAGAAAATATCAAGTGGAAATAAGAAGTGTAAATCATAGATATTTAGATATTTCTGTAAGGATGCCACGAGCATTAAGTTATTTAGAAGAAACAGTAAAAGGTGAAATATCTAAAAATATAAAAAGAGGAAAAATAGATGTTTTTATAAGTTTTGAAAATAATTCACTTGAAGGAAGAAAAATAAGCATAAATAAAGAACTAGCAAAAGAATACATTAGAAATTTAAAGGAATTAGCAATTGAAGAAGACTTGGTATCAGAAATAAAAGTTAATGATATAGCAAGATATCCAGAAGTTTTAAGTATACAAGATAATCAAGATGATGATACTATCAAAGAAGAAATGATAGAAGTAGTAGAAATAGCGGTAAAAAATCTATTAGACATGAAAAAACTAGAAGGAGAAAAAATAGCAAAAGACTTAAATAATAGATTAGAATTTATAAAAGAAAAAATAAATGAATTATCTGAATTTTCTACTGGACTTATTTCAGAATATGTAGTAAAATTGGAAGAAAGAATTAAACAATTACTAAAAGAACAAGAAATAGACAAATCAAGATTAGCTGAAGAAGTTGTAATATATGCAGATAAATGTTCAATAGAAGAAGAACTAACAAGGTTAAACAGTCATATATCACAATTTAAAAATCTTTTAAATCTAGATGGGGCAATTGGAAAAAAACTAGATTTTATAGTACAAGAGATGAATAGAGAAACCAATACTATAGGGGCAAAATCTGGTAGTCTAGAAATTACAAATGATGTTATAGATCTAAAAACTGAAATAGAAAATATTAGAGAACAAATACAAAATATAGAATAGAAAGGAGTTGTGTTTTATGCAATTAGTAAATATTGGATTTGGTAATATTATTTCAGCACAAAGAATTGTAGCAATAGTAAGCCCAGAATCGGCACCAATAAAAAGATTAATTCAAGAAGCAAAAGACAATAAAACAGCAATTGATGCAACTTGTGGAAGAAGAACAAGAGCAGCTTTAGTTATGGACTCAGGACATATTATTTTATCTGCAGTACAACCAGAAACAGTAGGTGGAAGAATAGATAAAACAATATCACCTGAAGAACTAGGAAAACAATTGGCTGAAAGTATGAAAATAGATAATTTAAAAGGAGTTGATGAAAAATGATGGTAAAACCAACAGTAGCAGAATTATTAAAAAAAGCAAACAATAGATATGAATTAGTAATAGCAACAGCAAGAAGAGCAAGACAAATAGCAGCAGGAGCAGAACCAAAAACAACTGTAAAAGAAGAATCACCTGTAACACTTGCTGCAAATGAAATAGCAGAAGGAAAAGTATCTATAGTAGAAGAACCAGAAGATGAAAATGATGATGTAGAAAAAGATATAAAAGTAGAATAAAGAAATGGAGAAAATAATGGAAAAGAAACATATAATTTCATTAGGTGGAGAACTTGCAAGTCGGGAAAGGTACAGTATCAAAAATATTAATGGAAAGACTAAACTATACTGTATATAGAAATGGAGATTATTTTAGAAAATTAGCCAAAGAAAGTGGTATGGATGTTACTACTTTTAATGAATATGTAAAAACACATCCAGAAATAGATAGAAATATAGAAAATAGTGCAGCTGAATATGCAAAAGAACACGATAATTTTATAATAGATGCACGCCTTCGGATGGTATGCTGTGCCAGAATCTTTTAAAGTATATTTAAAAGTAGATATTAATATTGCAGCTAAAAGAGTATTTAATGATGAAGCAAGAAGAGATAGTGAAAGAAAATTTAGTACAGTAGAAGAACAAAAACAAGACATAGAAAAAAGATATAATTTAGAAAATGCAAGATATTTTGAATTATATGGAGTAAGAAAAGAAGATGAATCTAACTATGATTTAGTTCTAGATACAAGTAATTTAACACCAAATGAAGTCGCAGATAAAATAGAAGAAGAATATAAAAAATGGTTAGAAGAATAAAAGGTGAGATTTAATATAAGCTCACTTTTTTCAATAAAGGAGCTAAAATGATAGCAGAAGTAATAATAAATAGAACAGCAAAAAAATTAAATAGGACTTTTGATTATAATATACCAAAAGAATTACAAGACTTTGTTATAATAGGTAGCAAAGTTTTAGTTCCATTTGGTAAAAGTGGAAAATTAGAAGAAGCTTTTGTGGTAAGAATAAAGAATAAATCAGAATATGAAGTAAAAGATATAGAAAAAATAGAAGATTCTTTAACTGATGATAAAATAGAACTTGCAAAATGGATGGCAAAAAGATATTTTTGTAATATATCAGATTGTATAAAATTAATGTTACAACCAGGAACAAGAACCAAAGAAAGAAAGATGCAAGATAAGAAAATACAAGCAGTGTATTTGAAAAAGAATATAGAAGAGATAGAATTAGATATAGAAGCGGGAAGAATAAAATCAGAAAAACAAAAAAAGATATTAAATTTTGTAAAACAAAATGAAGGTGTAACAATACCAGAAATAGAAATGCTATTAGATTGTTCAAGAGCGATAGTAAAAACTTTAGTAAAAAATGATTATTTAGAAATATTAGATAAAAAAATAGAAAGAGACCCTTTAAGAAACAAAAAAATAGAAAAAACTAATTTCTTAAAATTAACTGAAGAACAAGAAAAAGCATTTGAAAAAGTAAGAAAAACAATTTGTGAAGGCGATTTTAAAGAGTATTTATTATATGGAGTAACAGGATCTCGGAAAAACAGAAATATATTTACAGTTAATAGAAGAAGTTTTAAAAAAAGAAAAAACAGCAATAGTATTAGTGCCAGAAATATCATTAACACCACAAATGTTAGATAGATTTATATCAAGATTTGGAAAAGAGAAAATAGCGATATTGCATAGTAAATTATCAATTGGTGAAAAATATGATGAGTGGGATAAAATAAAAACAAAAAAAGCAAAAATAGTAATAGGAGCAAGGTCTGCAATATTTGCACCTGTAGAAGATTTGGGGATAATAATAATTGATGAAGAACATGATAGTTCTTATAAATCAGAATCAAACCCTAAATATGATGCAAAACAAGTAGCAAAATATATTGCAAAACAAAATAAATGTCCTTTGCTTTTAGGTAGTGCAACACCAGATTTAAAAGAGTATTATAAAGCAAAAGAATTAGGACAAATAGAATTATTGGAATTAACAAAAAGAGCAAATGAAGCAAGCCTTCCAAAAGTAACAATAATAGACTTAAAAGAAGAACTTGCAAGTGGAAATAAATCAATGCTAAGTAGAGAATTATATAAGTCAATAGAAGAAAACTTAAAAAATAAAAAACAGACAATATTGTTTTTAAACAGAAGAGGTTATTCTACATTTGTAATGTGCAGAAATTGTGGATATGTAGCCAAATGTAAAAATTGTAATATAAGCCTTACATATCATAGTTATAACAAAAAACTAAAATGCCATTATTGTGGATATGAAGAAAATCTTGTAAACATTTGCCCAGAGTGTGGAAGCGATAAAATAAGATATTTTGGAACAGGAACACAAAAATTAGAACAAGAAATAAAAAAAGAATTTCCAAATGCTAGTACTATTAGGATGGATGTAGATACAGTAAGCAAGAAAAACTCACACGAGGAAATATTAAATAAATTTAAAGAAGACAATATAGATATATTAATAGGAACACAAATGGTAGTAAAAGGACATCATTTCCCAAATGTAACATTAGTAGGAGTAATTACAGCAGATAGTTCACTTAATATAGATGATTATAGAGCAAATGAGAGAACATTTGACATATTAACACAAGTAGCAGGAAGAGCAGGAAGAGAAAAAGACAAACCAGGAAAAGTAATAATACAAACATATAACCCAGATAATTTTACAATAGAATGTTCAAAAGAACAAAATTATAAGAAATTTTATGAAACAGAAATATTAATACGTAAACAGTTGAAATATCCACCATTTTGCGATATAATAATAATTGGGTTTAATGGTTTAAAAGAACAAAAATTAATAGATATTAGTAAAAAAACTTATAATTATTTAAAACAAAAATTAGAAGTTTTAGAAGAGGATGAAAAAATCAAAATATTTAAACCAATGCCAGCACCAATAGATAAAATACAAAATAGGTATAGATATAGAATAATAATAAAAGGAAAGATGAACGAAAAAATAAATGATGTACTAAATGAATATATACAAAAAGTTTATCAAAAAGATTTAAAAGATATTAGAATATCAATAGATGTAAACCCTAATAATATGGCATAAGCAAAGGAGGATAAAGGAAAATGGCAATTAGAAATTTAAGATATGAAGGAGACGAAATATTAAAAAAGAAATCAAGAGAAGTACCAGAAGAAGATATTTTGACGGAAAAAATACAAACATTGATTGATGATATGATAGAAACAATGCATAAATACAATGGAGTAGGCTTAGCAGCTGTACAAGTTGGTATTTTAAAAAGACTAATTGTAATAGATTTATATGATGATAATGGTCCTATAGTATTAATAAACCCAGTAATTATTAAAACAAAAGGTGAGCAAGAAGTAGAAGAAGGGTGTTTAAGTTTTCCAAATCAATTTGCAAAAGTTATAAGACCACAAGAAGTAGTTGCAGAATATACTGATAGAGAAGGAAAACGTATGAGAGTAAAAGCAAAAGAGTTATTAGCACAAGCAATAGCACACGAAGTAGACCACTTAAATGGAGAATTATTTATAAATAAAATAATACCAGGAACATTAGAATATGTAGAACCAGAAAACAATAACTAAAGTTTAGAAAGGAAGAAATTAATGAAAATAGTTTTTATGGGTACACCAGATTTTGCAGAAGAAAGTTTAAAGGCTGTATATGAAGCTGGTTATGAAATTTTAACAGTTGTAACTAACCCTGATAGGAAACAAGGTAGAGGTATGAAAATGTCTGTTTCTCCTGTTAAAAAATTTGCAGAAGAAAAAGGACTTCAAATATTACAACCAGAAAAGGTTAGAAATAACGAAGAGTTTATATCTAAAATAAAAGATTTAAAACCAGATGTTATTTGTGTTGTTGCTTATGGTAAAATACTTCCAAAAGAAATTTTAGATATTCCAAAAATTGGTTGTATTAATGTACATGGCTCATTACTTCCCAAATATAGAGGTGCAGCTCCAATACAATGGGCAGTTTTAAATGGTGATAGAGAAACTGGTATTACTACAATGTATATGGATGTTGGTATGGATACTGGAGATATGATTTTAAAAGAAAAAGTTACAATTGGTGATGATGAGACAACAGGTGAATTATGGGATAGATTATCTAAAATAGGTGGAGAACTTTTAGTTAAAACTCTAAAAGAGATAGAAAATGGAACAGCAAAACGTATAAAACAAGGAGAAGATTTTTCTCTTGCACCAATGCTTGATAAGTCTATTGCTAAAATAGATTGGGAAAATAAGACAGCTAGAGAAATTAAAAACTTAGTAAGAGGTTTAAATCCTATAATGGGTGCTTATAGTTTTATAAATGGTAAGAAAGTTAAGTTTTGGAAAGTTGATGTATTAGATGATAAAGAAATAGATACAGAGAACAAAGAAAATCTAGAAAACGGAACAGTTTTAATTTCAGATGCAAAACAAGGTTTATTTATAAAAGCAAAAGATGGAATATTAAAAGTATTAGAAATACAAGGAGAAAATGCTAAAAAAATGGATATAGCTAGTTTCTTAAGAGGAAATAAAATAGAAAAATTTGATATTTTCAAATAGAAAAAACCACTTTATATAGTGGCTTTTTTTAAACTTCTATTTTAATAACATTGGTCCTATTTCAGTTACAGTTCCTGCTCCTAAAGTAATTACAATATCATTTGGACTAATATTTTCTTTCACATATTTAACACAATCTTCAAAATCTGGTATATATTTAGCTTCTTTTCCTAAAGAATTTATTTTTTCTACTAAATCTTTAGAAGATATATTAAATGTATTTTTTTCTCTAGCTGCATATATATCTAAAATAATTATATTATCAAAATCAATTAAAGCTTTAGCAAAATCATCTAATAATGTTTTAGTCCTACTATAAGTATGTGGCTGGAATATAACCCAAGATTTGTTATATTTTTTATTTGATAGTGAATTGTATGTTGCTTTTATTTCTGTTGGGTGATGTGCGTAATCATCATACACACTGGCATTTCCATTTATTTTTCCTTTAAATTCAAATCTTCTATGTGCTCCTGTAAATTTTTCTAAAGCTGATGCAATATCTTTTCTTTCAATTCCATATTCAGTGCATAAGGCAGTGCAAGCTAAAGCATTTAAAATATTGTGTTTTCCTGGAACAGAAAGTTTTATCGTAACAAAGAATTCGTTTTTATAATAAACATCAAATTTTGCAAAACCATCATCATCAAAAGAAATGTTTTTTGCTGTGAAATCAGAGTCTTGGTTTTCTATTCCATATGTATAAACTTTAGCAGTTGTATACTCTCTTAAATCTAAACAATTTTTATCATCACCATTTAATACTAATATACCATCATTTGGAAGCAATTTAACATATTTTATAAAAGCATTTTTTATATTGTCAAATGTTTTAAAATAGTCTAAATGGTCATTATCTATATTTAAAATAATTTCTGCTTTAGGACTGAATTTTAGAAAACTTTCTACATATTCACAAGCTTCTATTATAAAATGTTCGCTATTTCCAACTCTGTAATTTCCATTTAATGGTTTTAATAAAGCCCCTACTTGAATACTTGGGTCTTTTAAACCGTCTAAAAAACATAGAGATATCATAGAAGTTGTTGTTGTTTTTCCATGTGTTCCTGATATACAAATAGTATCTTTATAACAACGAGTTATTTCACCTAAAAAGTCAGCTCTTTCTATTGTTGGAATTCCTAATTTTTTAGCTTCTATCATTTCTGGGTCATCTTGTTTTATTGCAGCAGAATAAACCACAACATCAGAATTTCTTACGTCTTCTATGTTGTGTCCAATAACAACTTTTATTCCTTTTTTTAATAATAATTGCACTGCTTCAGAATCAGATGCGTCAGAACCTGTAACGTTAAAGCCCCAGTTTTGAAGTATTGCTGCTATTCCACTCATACTAATTCCGCCAATTCCAATCATATGTATATTTTTATATTTTTTTATATGTTCTATATTTGGCATTTTAAAAACACGCTCCTCTTATGATTACAAATTATATAATTATATTGGTAAAATTTCAAGTGTTTACATCATATAATATTAAAAAAATAAAGAAATGTTACAAGTAAGATAAAATTATATTAATAAATTTAATTTTTTTGTAAAAAAAAGAAGGAAAAAAGTTTTTTATGAAGAATAATATAATTGTACATAAGATTAAACGGTATGTACAAAATTTTTAAAACTTAAGGAAGGCAGGTGCACCAAAATGCAAATTACAGATGTACGTTTAAGAAAAGTAAATTCAGAGAACAGAATGAAAGCTGTTGCTTCTGTAACATTCGATAACGAATTCGCAGTACACGATATTAAAGTTATCGAAAGCCAAAATGGATTATTTATAGCTATGCCTAGCAGAAAAACTCCTAATGGAGAATTCAAAGATATAGCTCATCCAATCAATGCTGAAACTAGAGAGAAAATTCAAAAAGCTATTTTAGAAGCTTATGAAGCTCCAGAACAAACAGAAGAATCAGCAGAATAATAAAAAATAGAAAGCGTCATTTAGGCGCTTTTTTGTTTTTGTCGTTATTTTAATTATTTGATTTTAAATTAAATTTTTATTATAATTTTAGGATGTTTTTTCAAAAAGAAAAAATCAATCATTTTACTGATTGATTTTACGTCTTCTGCTATATTAGTTCTAACAGATACATCATTGGTGC
>CALYBF010000008.1 GCA_944393755.1 uncultured Clostridia bacterium
GTTGCAAAGCTCATTTCAAAGTCTAATTGGTAAAATTCCCCTGGTGCTCTATCTGCTCTAGGGTCTTCATCTCTAAAACAAGGTGCTATTTGGTAATATTTGTTAAAACCCGCAAGCATTAAAAGTTGTTTAAATTGTTGTGGTGCTTGAGGAAGTGCATAAAATTCTCCTGGGTTTAATCTACTTGGTACTAAATAATCTCTTGCACCTTCCGGTGATGAGTTTGCTAATATTGGTGTTTGTATTTCTGTAAAACCTAATTCATCCATTTTATCTCTTAAGGTTTTCATTATTTTTGAACGAAGTAATATATTTTCGTGTAATTTTTTATTTCGTAAATCTAAAAATCTATATTCTAATCTTAAATCTTCTCTTACTTCTTGGTTTGTATTTATTTCAAATGGAAGTACATTTTTACATTTACCTAGCATTTCTATTTTTTTTGCTACAACTTCTATTTCTCCTGTTGGAATTTTAGTATTTTTACTACTTCTTTCCACAACTTGTCCCAATATGTTGATACAACTTTCAGTAGAATATGTTTTTATTTGTTCTTCTAGTTTTTCATCATTTACAACTATTTGTGTTATTCCTTCTTCATCTCTTAAATCGATAAAAACCATTCCGCCTAAATTTCTTATTTTTTGTATCCAACCTGATAACTCTACTTCTTCATTTACATTACTTAAATTTAATTCTCCACACGTTTTTGTTCTATACATTTTTCTCCCTCTTTTTTTATAATTTCAGCTTATATAATAGCATAATTTTAGCTTTATATCAATGTTTTTTAGAAAATTCTATTCTTATTTATTAAAATTTTATTTTGCTTGATATTGTTTTTTTATTTTTTAAATGTTATTATTATATTAGATTAAATACAGGAGATAAAATTATGTATAAAGAAACTTTTGATTTTTATGATAGAACAAGTCTAAAATCTTATAATTTAGATAAAACAATGAGATATCAATTAAATATGTTAGATAGATTAGATGTTTTTACAAGAAAACATTGTGAAAATGTAGGAGATCTAACTTGTAGATTATGTCAGCATTTACATTGTAATAAGGGTTTTACAGAATATTGCACAATATGTGGGTATCTTCATGATATTGGAAAACAATTTATTCCACCAGAAGTTCTACAAAAACCTGGTAAGCTTACAGAAGAAGAATTTGAAATTATGAAAACACACACAACTATCGGTTATGATATGTGTATGAAAGACTTAAAATTGCAACCATATGCTGCAGGTCCTTATTATCATCATGAAGCTTTAGATGGTTCTGGTTATCCACAAGGATTAACTAAAAAAGATATTCCTTATGAAGCACAAATAATTCGTGTTGCAGATGAATATGATGCAATTGTAAGTAAAAGACAATATAAATCACATATTGGTATTTCTGATACTTTAAAAATATTAATAGAAAACACAAAACCTCACGAACAAATACAAAAATCAGATGCATTAACAGAAGTAGCTTTAAATACAAAACTTGGTAAAAACAATCCAGTAATTACAAGAGTACTATTTAAAGTTGTTATTGAAGATATTGAATATGAAATTTTTCTTACACAAAGCTATGTTGAAGAATTAAAAGGAGAATTAAAAAGATTAAATCAAGTTAGGAAATATAAAATAGCAATGGACAAAGCAAAAAAAGAAAAAGATAAAAATTATTATTTAGAAGGTATGAAAATGCTCCTAAAAGATAATGAAACACCTGAAAATTTTGAAAGTGCATATGAAGAATATCAAAAAGCATATGAAACTAGAAAAGCTATTATAGAAAACTTATATCACGAAATAAAAATAATAAAAAAATTAAGAGTGTAAAAGACTTCTAAGCAGAAGTCTTTTTATTCTCCAAGTCCAAAGCTTACACCAAGTGCATTATTTATTTTATTTATAACATTTTCATCATCAATATGACCTATTCTTTCCTTTAGTCTACTTTTATCAATTGTTCTTATTTGTTCTGTTAAAACAACAGAATTACTTTTTAAACCACACAAATCTGAATTAATTTCTATATGTGTTGGTAATTTTGTTTTTCCTGTTTGAGAAGTTATAGCTGCAGCAATTACTGTTGGGCTATATTTGTTTCCTAGGTCATTTTGGATAATTAATACAGGTCTAACACCACCTTGTTCAGAACCCACTACTGGACTTAAATCTGCATAAAACATATCTCCTCTTTTTATTTGCATTTTCTCCACTCCAATATTACTTATATTGTCAAGTATGATTTTTTTAGAAGTAAAGAATAGTTCTAGCTATTTACATTTACCTCTCTATATAATATGTAAACAGCTATTTTTTTGTTAGTATCTTCAATTTCCATTTTTTCTATCTTTCCATTTTTCTTATTTATGTACAATTTCTTTATTGTTTTATTTTTACTATTAATATTTTCTGTTTTTATTATTATTTCATTATCATTTTCTGTATAATTAGAATTTTTATTATTCTTATAATCATTAATAAAACTACTTAAATCTAAATCATTTTCAGATAAATAACTATAATTTTCAAAAACAGATAATAAATTTAATTTACTGTTTTCAAGCTTTAAAACTCCATTTTCTTTTATAATTTTAACTCCTTTAATATTACTTGGTTCTATTACTTCTTGTGAGTTTTCATTTTCGTTTTTATAACTTTGCTCTATTATATATTTATTTTGTTTTTTATTACTTTTTACTTCTACTTCAATAGTTGCATTATATGATTTTATATTTAAAACATCATTTACCATATCTTGACTACTTTTATTATTTCCAGTTTTAAAATTTTTAACCATAAAAAAAGCAAAAAAAATAACAAATAAAATCAGAATTAAAATAAGAATTGAAATATATAATTTTTTTGAGTTTTTTATTATTTTCTTGTTTTCAAACCTATTCAAAAAAATTCCTCCTTAAAATAAAAATGCAATGGATATTTTTACCCATTACATTTTTATTCTAAAGAGTTTTAAAATATTCTTCTATATAATTTATAAGTTCTTTCTTTGTTTCTATTTTATTCATTTCATTTCTAAATTCACTAGAATTTTTTAAATTTTTTGTATACCAAGAAATATGTTTTCTAAGTTCTTTAATTGCTACATCTTCTCCTTTTTCCTCTACTGCTAATTCTATTTGTTTTTTAATAACATATAATTTCTTCTCATTTGTAGGTTTATCTAGCTTTTCACCTGTTTCTAAAAAATGTTTTATATTTTTAAATATCCAAGGGTTTCCAAAAGCTCCTCTTCCTATCATTATTCCATCTACACCTGTTTCTTTAAACATTTTTAAGGCTGATTCTTCATCTACTATATCACCATTTCCAATAACAGGTATTTTTACAGCTTGTTTTACTTTTCTTATAATTTCTAAATCGACATTGCCACTAAAATATTCCGTTCTCGTTCTTCCGTGAATCGTAATTGCAGAAATTCCCGCCTCTTCTGCTATTTTTGCTAATTCTACAGCTACTATATGGTCATTATCCCAACCTTTTCTCATTTTTAATGTTACAGGAACTTTTGCTGAATTTACTACTGCTTCTATTATACTTTTTGCTTTTTCTAAGTCTAATAATAATTTACTTCCATCACCATTTTTAACAACTTTAGGTGCAGGGCACCCCATATTTATATCTATTATATCTGCAAAGTCGTTCATATATTTACAAGCATATTCCATACTTTCTATATCACTTCCGAATATTTGGTAAGAAATAGGTCTTTTTTCTCCTTTTGTATTAAATAACCTTTTAGTTTTTTCATCATTATGGAACATACCTCTGCTACTTGCCATTTCTGTACACACTAAACCCGGATTTCCTATTTCTTTACAAATAACACGAAAAGGCAAGTTTGTAACACCTGCCATTGGAGCTAATATTAAATTATTTTCTAATTCTACATTTCCTATTCTTAATTTATGTATATACATTTTTCCTTCCTTGGGGACGTTTCATTTGCGACTTTTTAGTCGCATTGGGGACAGACCTTTACTAAGATGTGTCCCGAATGCGACCTTTTGGTCGCAAAAGAAACGTCCCCATTTACCCTATTTAACAAATATTGTTTTTTGTCTTTTACTACTTATGTTTAATAATATTCCTATTAATATAAAGTTTGTTATTAACGAACTTCCTCCATAGCTTATAAATGGAAGTGGTACTCCTGTTATTGGAAGTAAGCCCATTACCATACCTATATTTTCTACTACGTGAAATAAAAATATTCCTGCTATTCCTGTTGCTATTAATGATCCTATCTCGTCTTTGGCTGTTTTTGCAACAAAAAGTGCTTTTGTTATTAATACTATGTATAATATGATTACTGCTGCTGATATTATGAAGCCCATTTCTTCACCTATTACTGCATATATAAAGTCTGTTGTTTTTGGGTATAAGAAACCTAATTGTGTTTGATTTCCTTTTAATAGTCCCATACCTGTTAGCCCACCTGCTCCTATTGCTAGTTTTGATTGTATTATATTATACCCTGCTCCTCTTGGGTCTTCTTCTGGGTGTAAGAATATGTCTATTCTTTGTTTTGCATGTTCTGGCAATATAAAGTTATATGCTACAGGTATTAATATTGCTATTAATAAGATTGTTACTATTATATATCTTTTATCTATTCCTGCTGTTATTATCATTAATGCTGCTCCAACTATATATGCTGCTGCTGTTCCATAGTCTGGTTGCATTATTAATAATAGTATTGGTACTCCTAATATTGCAAGTAAGATTAATAATCTTGTTGGTTTATTTATTTCTTGTTTTCCTCTTTCTTTTATTTTACTCATTGCTAATGCTAAAAATAGTATTACAAATATTTTTGCAAATTCTCCTGGTTGAAAAGAAAAGAAGCCTATATCAAACCAACTTGTTGCTCCATTTATTTCTGGCGTAAATAATACTCCTATTAATAGAAGTATAAAGAGTCCATATAATATTGGTGAAGCTTTTACAAGTGTTTCATAGTCTATTATCATTACTCCTACCATTATTATTAAACTTACTATAAACCATATACATTGTTTATTAAAATCTGCGTGTTCTGTTTCGTTTGTAGCAGAAAATAATGCAACTAAACCTATTATACATAGGATAATTGCAATTATTAATATACTCCACTCTACATTTTTCAATTCTCTTTTTCTCATTAAACCACTCTTTTTCCTAATTATTTTCTGATTTAACTTCCTCTTTTACTTTTGTTTCGTCTTCCTCTTTAACATCCTCATCTTTATTTTCTTCTTCATTTTCTTTTTGCTCTTCTTCTTTGTTTGCCTCTTCTATTATTATCTCTGCTTGTTCTACTTTTTCTTCTGCTTCTTCCTCTTTCTTCTCTTCTATATCTTTTTTGTCTTGCTCTACTACTGTTTCTTTATTTTCTTCTACACTTTCTTTACCTATTTCTTTTCCGCTTACTTTCCTTGCTTCATTTTTTATATTTAAAATAGGTATATTGGCATATAGGGCTGGTGCTCCGTTTGTTCCATCGCCATTTTCTTTATTTGTTAATCTTACATCTATTGCACTTTCGTCTACATCTATGTATTTTTTTATTACTTCTATTATTTCTTGTTTCATTAATTCTAAGAAATCTGCAGATACATTTGCTCTATCTTGCATTAATACTAAATGTAATCTTTCTTTTGCTGTTCCACCTGAATTATTTGTACTTTTATTTTCTTTCTTTTTCCAGTTTTTAAATATTTTTGTTATGTTTTCGAACATTATACTTACTTACCCCCAAATGTTAATCTTTTTTAAATAGTCTTTTTATTTTTGCAAAAAACCCCTTTTCTCTTCCTGGAATTGTTACTTCTATTTTTTCACCTAATACTCTTTTTGCTATTTCTATATATGCTTTTCCTGATGGTGCTTTTTTGTTTTGTATTACTGGCTCTCCTTTATTTGTTTGTGTTATTATGTATTCGTCATCTGGTACTACACCAATTAAGTCTATTGATAATAAATCTACTATATCATCAACATCCATCATTTCGCCTTTTCTTACCATATTAGGTCTTATTCTGTTTATTACTAATTGTGGATTTTTTATTTCTGATGATTCTAAAAGTCCTATTATTCTATCAGCATCTCTTATTGCTGATATTTCTGCAGTTGTTACTACAATTGCACGATCTGCTCCTGCAATAGCATTTTTAAATCCTTGTTCTATTCCTGCTGGGCAATCTATTAATATGTAATCAAATTCTTCTTTTAGTTTTCCTACTAATTCTCTCATTTGTTCTTCATTTACTGCGCTTTTATCTCTTGTTTGGGCTGCTGGTAGTAGGTATAATTCTTTAAATCTTTTATCTTTTATTAAAGCTTGTCTTAATTTACATTTTTCTTCAACAACATCTACGATATCATATACTATTCTATTTTCTAGACCCATTACTACGTCTAGGTTTCTAAGTCCTATATCTGTATCTACTAATGCTACTTTTTTCCCTTCTAATGCTAGACTTGAACCCAAATTTGCTGTTGTTGTTGTTTTTCCTACACCGACCCTTACCTGATGTTATTACTATTACTTCTCCCATAATTCTCCTCCTTAGGATTTTAAAAACACATTTTTTCGATAGCTATATAATATAACGAAATAGCTAAAAAGTCAATGAAATTTACACAAAAATAACAAAAATATTTCTAAATTATTACAATTTTATTACAAAAAAACAAAATAATATAGGGAATCAACTTCCCTATATCAACATTTTCACTTTTCTATATAATTGATAAAATCTTATCTTATATATAATGTAATACGAGATGAAAAATTTGCATCAGTAGCTGAAGGTAATGTTCTATCAGCTCTATTATCTGGTCCATAAAATGCTCTATTATAACCCCCTCTAAGTATTCTAAAGGATGAAAGGTTTGCCTCTACTGTCCAATCATAATGTGCACCATTTAAGTCATAAATATTTTTTAATTTATCATTTTCATTTTTTCCGGTTTCTACAGAAGAATTTCCGGTTTCTGATTGATCTACTTTTATTCCATTTGCTTGCATCCAATTTAACATTACATCATACTGACTTCCCCACATCATGCTACTTACTACTGAATTTTGTTCGCTTTCAGGAGAAAACTCTTTGCATTTTTTATATAATCCATACCATCTATAAGTCTCTGGTTGTGAGCTATCGGCTGTTGCTACAGTTCCTCCGGATTTCTTACTTGTTGGAATGTTATTTTTATTTGTATCTACTCCCAGTTCATATCTTCCAATATAAAATCCATGATATTTTTCTACACTTTCTATCATTTTATTGTATTCTTCCTGTAAGCCTGTTTTCATTGCATCAAAAGAATAAAATCCAGCTTTATCATAATAGTAATCATCATAAAAACCACTTCCGCCCCAATATATTATATCAGGTTCTTTCTGGTTACTGTTTTCTGCTGTGCAATTCTCTTTTACTATTGACTCTGTAGATGTAAAATCATAAAGCAAACCTCTGTAATTTTCTCCTACTTTTACTGCCATTGCTTTATTAGTATTTCCATCTTGTTCTGTTTCTGATACTGCTGTTTCCACTGGTATCCATACAAATTGGTTTCCATCTACATCTTCTATTACTAGACCATCATCTATTTTACTTGCTTCTGGTAAAATTGTAAAACCTTGTGGGATTGTTGCAACTTTTCCATCATCAATATATATTTTATTTTTATCAGCTTTAACTCCTGGTTCTATAATTTGACTTTCAACTGGCTGTTTATCAGCATCTTCTTTTGTATAATCTGTATAAAACATCTCATCATCTAATTCTATTCCTTCAACATAGAAGATATTATGACTATCTCCATTTATAATATATAAGTCTGTTAACTTATTTATCTCTTCTTCAGTTGTTACTTCGTTGTTTCTAATTTTTTCATAATCTTTTCCATAATTAAGTGTTACATTTTCCATAGCGGATAAATCTATTACATAAAATGCTCCTGTATCTACAGCACTACTTATCGAATTAATATGACTAATATTAGTATATTCTATATTTTTATCTGCTGGTATTTCTCCATATTGCAAATAATAATTTGATACTTTATCACGCAAATTATCTATGTCTGCTTGCATTTTTCCAAGTTTTGTAGACTTTAAATTTTTTGTTGAATTCACTATTATAATCCCAGTTAGAATCATTATGACCGATACAGCTATTGTTAAAAATATTAAATTTATCCCTTTATTTCCCTTTAAAAAAACTCTCATCTTCTGAATTTCTCCTTTATTTATCTTTAGTATTAGTTTACTATTAATTAGCATTTATTTCAATAGTTTTTTCTACTAATTTATAAATTTTGTTTCTTTTCCTAAATTTTAAATCTTCTATAATATAAATAACCCATAAAAAAATAATTGCTATAAAAATTGCTATATTTTTTATATAAAATATTAAAATACTAGAGATTAAAGTAAGTATCATTAATAGAAAAAAAGATATGTAATTTGTGTATATTTCGCCTTTTCTTTTACCTAATATTATATGTAATATTCCTTTTAATATTCTTCCACCATCTAGTGGATAAATAGGTAACAAATTAAATATAAAAAGTAACAAATTAGAATATACTATTTGTAAACCATAAAAAACATTTAAATTATTTAAATTTAATGTTATTAAAATAATAATTAAATTTGTAATAGGACCTGCTAATGCAACTATAATTTTCTTTAATTCTAATAAATTTCCATTTAAAATCTTATTATTATAATCTTTAGGAACTATCTTAAATGAAATACTTACTCCATATGGTTTTATTTCTAGTTTTCGTGGTTTCATGCCTAAAGCAAGTCCACATACTAAATGTCCAATTTCATGTATAAAGGCAAAAATAAGTATTAATATATATGTTTCTATTTGGTTTGTAAAATAAAACAAAATCAAAAACAAGAAAATTTTTAAATCTATTTTAAAACTCATAAACTCCTCCTATAACTCTAAAATACTTTCCGGGTCTATTTTTCTTTCTTGGTATCTAATTTCAAAATGTAAATGTGGTCCTGTTGAATTACCTGTAGACCCCACTTCTGCAATTTCTTGTCCTTGTACTACCATATCTCCTTGTTTTACATATAAATTATTACAATGTGCATAAATAATACTTACTTCTCCTATTTGTATTTTTAGATGTTTTCCATAATCACCTTCTTCAGATGCTAAAACTACTTCCCCATTTGTTGCTGATTTTATTTTAGTTCCTAGATTTGCAGCTATATCTGTTCCTGTGTGGTTTTTAGGAACATTTCCTGTTGCTGTTTCTCTGTTTCCAAATTTTGATGAAATAACACCTTCTACTGGTTTTATAAATGTAGTTGTATTTTTGATGTTTATAATATCTTGCTCAGTTTGTGATAATTCTTGTTTTGGTTCTATTTCTTCAGTATTTATCTCATTAGAATTTTCTTCTACTGCTCCACCAATAGAATTTTGTAATTCGTTATTCTGCTCATTTTGTGTATTATTATTTTCTTCTACATTTACTACTTCATTGTTTTCTTTAGGTAATAAGCTCAAAATACCATTTTTTAGATTATTATATATTTCAGAAAAATTTGTGTCATATGATAAAATCTCGTTTGCTTTATTTATAAAATCTTCTGAAAAAACATATGAATTGTTTTGTATCGTATAAACAATTAAATATAAAACCATACATACTAAGATTTGTATAATCATTTTCTTTAATAATTTAATATCTTTCTTTTTATTATTATCACTTACATTTATACTAGCTATTTGTTTATTATTTCCCTGCTTCCTTCTTTCATAAATAGCTTCTGCTCGTCTTATTTTATCTTCTACAGACATAATTCTTTCCATAAAAAAAGCACCTCTTCCTTAGTTTCTTTGTAAACTATATGTTTGGAAAAGATGTTTTATTACATTTATTTTATTATTATGAAAATAGTTTCTAATAATAAAATAATACCCATTATAAAAACATATTTCTTTAGATTTTTACACTTTTTATCAACTTTCTTTTGTATTTCATTTTTTATCTTCTTTTTTTCTTCTACTCTTCTTATATAATTATTCACTAACATTTCCGCCTCTTTTAAAATATAATCTTTTTCTTTATTTCTTTCTTTATTTTTATCCTCTTTGTTGTTATTATCTAATTCTTGCTTTTCTTTTAATTTTATATTAGGTTTAAATACTATAACTGCTTCTTCTACAATATTAGAGGGTAAATTTCTTAAAACTACCGTATTTTTAAGATTATTATTCATTTGTACCTCCTTGAAATTTTAAGATTTATATTATTTTTTCCAAAAATTCCAAAAATATACATTTAAAATAAATAATAGCCCTGTTCTAAAAAAGAACAAGGCTTGGAGACTAGACTACCTTGTAGTGCAGAATAGCATATGCAGAGCTAGACTCTACCTTCGTTTCCACACCCTCCAACTCGAATCCCTTCTTCGGTTCTTGCCTAAGGATTTCTACCATAGCTCGTAGCTCCTCAAGCATAGCAACTGTTGAAGGAAAATCCTTTCGGTAAAGTATTGGTGTTTTCTTGTCCATACAATCTCCTTTTTTCCTAGATTTAGTAATTACTAAATCTTTTAATGGAACTTACATATTTTATTATATCACTTTATATAAAAAATTTCAAATTTCGACAAGTATGATATCATCTCCAATACATTTAACATTTTTCCAAGGGATAACAATATTATTACTTTGTGTAAAAAGATTAATTAATTTATTACTTCCTGGAACAATAATATGTGTTATAACACCTGTTTCTAAATCTGCACAAACATCCTGAACATATCCAAGTCTTTTTCCATCTGTTATATTAATTACCTCTTTATGTTTAAAATCTAAACCTTTATCACCCATTTAAACTCTCCTCTTATTATATATATGATAGGAAAATAAAAATAGTCAAAAATTTGACTATTTATAAAATCTTTTTATATGTTCTATAGCAGTTTTCTCAAGCCTAGATACTTGTGCTTGTGATATCCCTATTTCATCTGCCACTTCCATTTGTGTTTTTCCGTCAAAAAACCTTTTAGTTACAATCGTTTTTTCTTTTTTATTTAGTCTATTTAAAGCTCCTTCTATTGTCATCTTTTCTGTCCAATGCTCATCCGTATTTTTACTATCTCTTATTTGATCAATAATATAAATATTTTCTGTTCCGTCATTATAAATAGGTTCTTGTAATGATACTGGGTCTTGAATAGCATCTATAGAAAAGCCAATTTCTTCTTTTTCTACTCCAAGCTCTTTTGCAATTTCCTCAATCTTGGGTTCTTTTCCATTTTCTTTTAAATATCTTTCTTTAAATTGTATTACTTTATATGCTAAATCTCTTACAGACCTGCTTACTCTGATACTATTATTGTCTCTTAAATATCTTTTAACTTCTCCTATTATCATAGGAACAGCATAAGTACTAAATTGAACATTTTGACTTAAATCAAAATTGTCAATTGCTTTTATCAAACCAACACAACCTACTTGGAATAAATCATCTGCTGATTCTCCCCTACCACAAAATCTTTGTATTACACTTAAAACTAATCTTAAATTTCCGTTTATAAATTTATTTCTTGCATCTTCATCTCCTGCTTTTATTTTTACAAATAGTTCTTCTTTTTCTTCTTTACTTAATAATGGTAATTTTGATGTATTAACTCCACAAATCTCTACCTTATTATTTCGCAAAAGAAAAACCTCCTTTGAATTTACTTATATAAAGTATTTCCAAATTTGGTTTTTTTATACAAAAAATACTCATCCAATCTTACTTGATATTTCTTTTTTCATTTTATTTATTATCTTTTTTTCTAATCTAGATATATAACTTTGTGAAATTCCGAAGCTCATCTGCAACTTCTTTTTGTGTCTTCTCTTTTCCTGTTTTAAAGCCAAACCTCATTTCCATTATATCTTTTTCTCTTTCTTTAAGTCTAGAAATTGAATCTTTCAATAATAACTTATCTACTTCATCTTCCAAATTTCTAGAAGTTATATCTGCTTCTGTTCCCAATATATCAGACAGTAAAAGTTCGTTTCCATCTCTATCTTTATTTAAAGGTTCATCTATTGATACTTCACTTTTAATTCTATTATTTTTTCTTAAGTACATTAAAATTTCATTTTCTATACATCTCGAAGCATATGTAGCTAATTTTATATTCTTATCACTATTAAACGTATTTACACCTTTCATTAAACCTATTGTTCCAATTGATATTAAATCTTCTATTCCGATTCCTGTATTTTCAAACTTTTTTGCGATATAAACTACTAATCTTAAATTTCTTTCTACTAATATTTGCCTTGCTTCTAAGTTGTTCTCTTCTGATAACTTTTTTATGTACTTTTCTTCTTCATCTGGTGGTAATGGTGGCGGAAGTGTTTGACTTCCTGCTATGTAAAATATCGGCAAATACTCTATTTCATTATCTTCATTTAAATATCTTGCACATATTGTATTTATTCTATTTTTAACATAATCTAATATCTTCATATAAAGCTTTCATCTCCTTTTGCATATGTTTCTTTAAACAAATTCCATACCAATTATTGCTCTATATTCACCTTTTTTGGTTAATGATTTATCATAAATTCCTAAAATTATATTTTCTTTTTCAATTTTTTCTTTTTCTTCGCCTTTTACAATTATTAATTTTTTTGCTTTAATTCCTAATAACATACCATTTTGTTTTCCTAGTGATGAATATGGTATTAATTTTAGTTTTGAAACATATTTATTTTTAATCTCTTCTGGTATTTCTTTAAAATCACCTCCTATTATTTCTTCTAGATGATTTAATATTTCTTTTGGTATTACATCATATAAAAGCGTATGTTCTATGACCACAACAGGTGTATTTGTTATTGGTTCTTTAAGCATATTTCCTGTATCTATTAATGCTTTTGTAATTATTTTTTTACCTTCTATTTCTACTGTAATTTCACAAATCAAATCTTTTTTACTTATTTTGCTTTTTATTATTTTAAATGCTGTGATTATAATTACAAATGCAACTATTGCTCCTAATATCACTGTTTTTAATGGATATGTACCTAAAAACAAGCCATTTTTCATAATTATTTCTTGTGGTTTTACTATATAAATTAATGAGAAAGCAACTCCTCCAAATACAAATGATGTTAAATAGAAAAATAATAATTCTTTCCACATTTTTTTCAATGTTTGTGGATAATATGCAATATAAACTATCATAATTGATAAAATGATTTTTAATATAAAACTTGAATATATTTCAAGTATTCCCATATATCCTATTATTGTATATATCGCACCTAATAAACTTCCTATTATCAGTCTTATATGTTTTATCTTTATTTTTAATATAAGCCCTGTTGCTAATAATATAATATAATTCATTATTAAATTTTCTATTAACACCACATCTATATAAATGGTCATACAATCACCTGCTATATTATTCTACTATTTTTATTTTAAAAAATTTGTCTTTTCTTATATGCGAAAAAAAGAAATAATCGAGTATTTTCGATTATTTCTTTTATAATAAATATTTTATTTTAATTATTCTTTTTTAATAATATTATTTTCTGTCTTTTATTGTTAGTTTTTATTTCTATTCTTTCTTAAGAAAGCTGGTATATCTAAATCATTTGATGATGAACTTGGTTCATGGCTTGCTGGTATTGAATTTACTTTCTTTTCCCAAGTTTTTGATACTATGTTATCTACACCTATACTTGAAATTGGTTCATTTTTTTCGAAACCTGTAGCAATTACTGTTATTCTTATTTCATCACCCATTGTTTCATCTGTTACTGTACCAAATATAATGTTTGCTTCTGGGTCTACACTTCTTTGTACTAATTCTGCTGCTGTGTTTACTTCGTGTAATCCCAAACTATCTCCACCTGTGATGTTTATAATAACACCTTTTGCTCCTTCTATTGATGTTTCAAGTAATGGACTTTGTATTGCTTCTTTTGCTGCATCTTCTGCTCTATTTTCTCCTGAAGCACTACCAACACCCATATGTGCCATACCTTGATTTAACATTATTGTTTTAACATCTGCAAAGTCTAAGTTTACAAGTCCTGGAATGGCAATTAAGTCTGATATACCTTGTACACCTTGTCTTAATACATCATCTGCCATTTTAAAAGCTTCTATTATTGATGTTTTGCGATCTACTATTTGTAATAATTTATCATTTGGTATTACTACTAATGTATCTACTTTTCCTTTTAAACTTTCAATACCACGTTCTGCTTGTGATAATCTTTTCTTTCCTTCAAATGTAAATGGTTTTGTTACAACTCCTATTGTTAATATTCCCATTTCTTTTGCAGCTTGTGCAACTATTGGTGCTGCTCCTGTACCTGTTCCTCCACCCATTCCGGCTGTTACAAATACCATATCAGCTCCTCTTAATACTTCTGCTACTTCTGCTTTACTCTCTTCTGCTGCTTGAGCTCCAATATCTGGGTTAGCTCCTGCTCCTAAACCTCTTGTTATTTTCTCTCCTATTTGTATTTTTGTTTTTGCTTTTGATATTTGAAGAGCTTGTCTATCTGTATTAACTGCAATAAAATCTACACCTTTTATATCTGCTTCAATCATTCTATTTACTGCATTGTTTCCTGCGCCACCTACTCCTATTACTTTTATAGTAGCTGTTCCATCCATCATTGTAATATTATTGTTATCATCATTATTGTATTCCATCATTTAGTTTTTCCTCCCTTTCTTAAATACCTTTTTTATTTTCCCCTATTTTAAAATTAATAACTAGATTATGAATAGAAAAATTCTTTTATTCTTTCAAAAATATTTTTTATAAAACTTTCATTTCCTTGTGTATCTATACTACTTGATACTGTTTTTGCAAATGGTCTTGCTGCAATATATCTAACTAAAGCATAGCTTGTTCTATATATTGGTTTTACTGTGCTAATCAACCTTCCTGTTGAAATCTTAACAGGTATATTTAAGTTTATTTTTCCAGCGACATCACTTTTATTTATATTTACTATACCTTGTCCTGTTAATATAACATTATTTATTTTTTGCTTTAAATTATGATTTGTTATATCTCTATTTATTATAGTAAATATTTCTTCAATTCTAGCTTCTATTATTTCTATTAATTCTGAACTTTTTATTATTTTACTTTTTGAGTCATCTTTACAAGTATTTAAAATAATATCATTATCATTATCTATAAAAGATTTTAAAGCTAGCCCATATTGTCTTTTTAGTTTATCAGCTTCTTCTTCTGATATATTAAGCACTAATGCAATATCATTTGTTATATTATCTCCACCTAATGGAATAGAATTTGTATATAAAAATGTTGAACCTTCAAACACTCCTATATCAGTATTACCTGCTCCTATATCTAGAAGCATTACATTATCGTGCAATTCGTTAGTATCTAAAATCAAGTTTCTTTCTGCTAATGTAATTGGTACTATTCCATCTATTTCAAGTCCTGCTTTTTTAAATATATTGTGCAATTGCCTTACATAATCTTTTTCTGCTAAAATTACTTGTGCACTAATTGTAAAACTTGCACTTAAATTTCCTACTGGGTCATTAACTACTGTTCCGTTATCTAAAACAATTTTGTCTGGAACAACATCTATTAATGTTTTCCCATCTGGAATTTCTATATCTTTAACTTGGATAATTGCATTTTGCACATCTCTTACAGATATTCCAGCATATTTATCTTTTGCATCTTTTGTAATACTGTTTTGTACTATTGTTACATATTTGCCAGGAATTGTTACATATGCTGAGTTTATTTTTAAGTTTGTTTCATCCTCGGCATCTTTAATAGTTTTTGCAAGGCTTAATATTATTTCATCTTCGTTTATTATTTTACCCTTCTTTAGTCCACTACATTTATAAGAGGTGTTGCATATGGTTTCTATTTGTCCAAAGTTGTTTACTTCTCCTACAACAGTGCAAACCTTACTTGTTCCAATGTCAACGCCTACTATGATATCTCCTATTGCCAAGTTAATTCCTCCAATTTTCAGATTAAATTTCTTAAGTGTATATATATTACATTTTTAAAAAAATGTCAATAGAATTTGTTATATTTTTGTAATATTTTTGTAATATTTTTGTAACAATCTCTATACACTACTTTTCATCAGCTTTTGCTTCGACTTTTTCTTTAGCTTTTACATTTTTATTTTTTATTTCTTCAAATTTTTTACTCCATTTATCGACATAGTATCTTCTTATAATTGCTAAATTTATAAACATTCTTCCTACAAATACAACTATTGCAGCTAAGTATATGTCTACATTTAATCTTTGTCCTAATATTGTTAAAAGTATTGCAAGTATTGCATTTCCAAAAAAACCTGTAACAAATATTTTTAAATCAAAATTTTTGTTTATAACAGATGTTATTCCTCCAAACACAGAGTCTAATGCTGCAATTACCGCAATTGCTAAATAACTTGAATATGTATATGAGATCATTGGTGCGTTCATACCAATTAATGCTCCTAATATACATCCTATTAATATTGCTATAAATATCATTTTCTTTTCCTCCCCTATTCCATATATTTTGTATCAATTTCACCATTATATTTGTAAATAATAATGTTATTGCTTTTTTGTATTGTTACATCTTGTTCTTTTTTCTTCATATCATCTACAACTCCACCATTACCTATTAAAGAACTTTCCAGATAATTAGAATCTCCTATTGCTTTAATTGTATATGGTGCAAGTATTCTTTCTCCATTTACTCTAATAATTCCTGCTGCATCTATATATACTATATCACTCATATTTATTATTCTTTGGTCATTTATAGATATTGCTTCTGCACCTGCAAGTTTTAAAGCATTTACAATTAATAATAAGTCATCAGCTGTTATTTTTTCTACTTCATCATTATTAGTTTCATTTATTAAAATTGTAATTCCTTCACCTTCTACATCTACTTTTCCTAGAGTCATATTTATTTGTTTTAATTCTTCATCCATTAAGGAATTTGTTTGTTCATTTGATTCTTTATTATTTTTATATTCTTCTATCATTGAAACTGTTTCTTCATATTGTTTATTAACTTCATCATACCTTGTTTTCCAATTAGCAAGTTCTGTGCTTAATTCTGTTTTTCTCATATTTTCTATTGAAGTTATATCAGCTTCATTTACTATTTTAAATTGCATTGTCATAACTAATACAAGAACAAAACAAGCAATACCTGCCGTTATTATCATTGTTATTTTTCCTTTTTTCATTTTTGTTTTCATTTAGAACCTCCTATTCTACTGGTTTTGCATACTCATATGTATATGTTCCTGTATATTTTGGAATTGTAATATTGTTTGATTTTTCAAATTTAACTTCTATACTCCAACCTCTTAAAATATCTAAATATCCATTTGGTCTATCTAATGCTGCTAATTGTTCTGGCAAACCAATTGCTTTTATTTCAAAAGGTGCTCCTACTTTTTCTCCATTTATTTCTATAATGTTTCCACCACAAATTATTCCACTTGTTGAAATTAATCTTTGGTCATTTATTGATATTGCCTCTGCTCCTGCATTTTTTAATTCGTTTATTACACTTAAAACATCTGTATCATGTACTAAAAGCATACTTGGATCTAAACTTGTACTTGCATCTTTTTTACTATCTCCTAAAGTTACAATTACTCCTGGTCCTGTTACTTCTGTTAAACCTATAATTTTATTTCCATTTGTTATTTCTTGTTCTTTTTCTTTTAGTGCTGTATCATTTTTAGTTGCACTTTCTCTTTCTTTTTCTAGCTCTGCTTCCGCTTTTTCTAAGTCTTCTACTTTATTATCATATCTTTCTTTATATCTTAATACTTCTGCTCTTAAATTATTTTCTTCATAATCATTACTAACTGTTGAATTTGTTCCTCTTACTGTCTTCATTTGAATACAAATTCCACAAGTTAGAGCAAAACACATTATTCCTAATACTATTGCAATTACTTTTTTATTTTGCATATTCTCACTCCTTAAACTTTTTCTTTAAAATATGGGTGGAAACCATTATTTAAATCTCCATTTACAAAAATATCCCCTTCTTTATCTTTTTCCTTTTCTATTATAGATTGTACATATAACATTTTATTACTTAAATTACTTCCGTCTCCTAGATATACTCTTTTTTTATCATCTCTTAAATATATACTATAATTCTTTTCCTCGCTTATGTCAATTGTTTCGACTTGTCCGTCTATTCCTGCTTCTTTTGCTGAATTCATTATTTTAATTACTTCTTCTAACTTCTTTAAATCTTCATTGTTTAATCTTTTTCCTGCTACTATATCTTCTTCCTTTGTTGTTATTCCTTGTATTATTGGCATATTCTTACTATCTTCTGATATTTCTAAAATATAACCTTGTGTATTTATATAAGCATATTTCCCCATATAGTCTATATTATATGTTGCAACTCTTTCTGTTACATCTATCTCAACAGTTGCAGGCAATTTTCTATGTATTTCTATATTTTCTACATATGGGTTTTCTTTTATTTTTTGTATTACATTACCTTTATAAAACTTGAATATATTTTCATCTGTTTTTAGACCTGATAAACTTATTATTGTATCACTTGGTATTGTTACATTATTTACTACATTTATGTTTTTTATGTTAAAAATTGGTGATGTAAATGCAAACACACAAGCACCTACTATTATTCCTATTAATAAGAATATTTTTAAGAAAAGTTTTATCTTTTTTATTCTTTTTTTTCTCTTTTTTTCTTGTTTTGATATTTTCTTTCTTTGTTCTTCATCTTTTTTTATTTTATTTTTGTTTGTCATATTAATTACTGAATCTGTATCTAATTCAAATTTTTCATCTTTTTCTTCTTTTCTTAATTCTTCTTGTTTTCGTTGTTTTATTCTTTTCTCACGCTCTTTTTGTTTCTTTCTTTTCATCATTTCTTCTATTGTTTCTTGGTTTTTTGGCAACTTTAAGCCCTCCTTTTGGACAAGTATTTAGAAAATTAAGGGGTTACCCCTTAATTAATTCTATGTCTAGTCCTATTTTTTTAAGTTTATCTATAAAATTTTCATAACCTCTTAAAATATATTCTATATTTTCTATTTTTGTTATTCCTTTTGCCACACTTCCTGCTAAAACAAGTGAAGCTCCACCTCTTAAATCTTCTGCTTTTACATTTGCACCATATAATTTTTTAACACCTTTTACTATCGCTGTTTTTCCTTCAATTGTTATTTTTGCTCCCATTCTGATTAATTCTTGTGTAAATCTATATCTATTTTCAAATATATTTTCAACGACTATTGATGTTCCTTTTACTGTTGTAAGTAGTGCTATAAATATTTGTTGCATATCTGTTGGGAAACCTGGATATGGCATAGTTTTAATATCTATTGCTTTTAATTTTTTTGGTGTATTTATTTCTATTTCTGTTTTATCTACCTTTAAATTACAACCCATTTCTTCTAATTTATTAATTACAGGTGTTATATGATTTGCATCTGCATTTTTAATTAATAAGTTTGCTCTATTTATTGCAGATAAGCATAAGAATGTTCCTGTTTCTATCCTATCTGGCATTATATTGTAACTAACATCTTTTAAGTTTCTTACACCTTGTATTTCTATATTACTTGTTCCTGCTCCTTTAACTTTTGCTCCCATTTTATTTAAAAAATTTTGCAAATCAATTATTTCTGGTTCTCTTGCTGCATTATTTATTATAGTTGTTCCTTCTTGTAAAACACTTGCAAGTATAGCATTTTCAGTAGCTCCGAACACTTGGAAAATCTAAGTCTATTTTTTCCCCTACTATTCTATCACAAAAGCACTCTATATTTCCATAGTTTTTATTAATATTTATTCCTAATTTTTCAAATGCTTTTAAATGTAACTCTATTGGTCTTGTTCCAATATCACACCCACCCGGATATGAAAATGTTGCTTTTCTTAATCTTCCAAGCAATGCTCCAACAAAAATAACTGATGAACGCATTTGTCT
>CALYBF010000009.1 GCA_944393755.1 uncultured Clostridia bacterium
GGAAATAAATATGGTTCAATGTCATATACTAGAGCAATTTACAAAGCAGACTATGAATATATAAATGAACAAGATAAAAGTAAGGAATTAAAAGTATATTTGACATATAGAATAGGCCTTAGAAATGAATCTACAAATTTAATTACTAGAATAAATAGTATAGTGGATTACTATGATAGTAATTATACATTATTAAAAGCAGGAACACAGTTGGATGGAAATGGACAAATAACTGGAGAAGAACTTACACATACAGATACAAGCTATAATAATGACTATTCTAAGACTGTAATAAATACAAACACAAGAATAGAAGCACAAAAACAAGCAGACATATATGTAGAATTTGAATTAGACAGAGAACAAGTAGTAACATTATTAAATGATGGAGAAGTATTAGACAATGTAGCAGAAATAAATTCTTATTCAGTATTTGACAGAAATGGAAGTGTATATGCAGGAATAGATAGTGATTCTAACCCAGGAAATAGTACACCAGGAAATGAAGCAACATATGAAGACGATACAGATTCAGCACCAGGCTTTAAATTAGAAGTTGCAGATGCAAGAACATTATCTGGTAAAGTATTCTTAGATTCAACAACAGGAGAATTAATGACAGGTGAAGTAAGACAAGGAACAGGAGCTTATGAAGATGGAGAATTAGGAATAGAAGGCGTAGAAATCACATTAACAGAAAATACAGGTAGCGGAAAAATATATACAGCAACCACAGATGCAAACGGAGATTTCTTAATTACAGATTATATTCCAGGTGATTATACATTAACATACACTTGGGGAGATGAAACATATACAGTACAAAATTATAAAGGAACAGTATATGATAGTACAAGAGATCAGACAAACAAACAATGGTTTAAAGAAAACGTTGATGATAGAAAAACAGATGCAATAGATGATTATAATTTAAGACAACAAATTGACGAAGAATTAAAACATTTAACAAGTAGTACACAAACAACAATAAGTAAAATGAATTCTACAACACCTATAATGGGAATCGGAGTTGAATATGATAGTGTATATACTGCTTCAACAGGAGATAAATATGAATATTCAATAAGAAATGTTGACTTCGGTATTGTAGAAAGAGCAAGACAAAAAATTGAATTATCTAAGAGAGTTGGAAGTGTAAAAGTAACACTTGCAAATGGACAAGTAGTAGTTGATTCTACAATTGACGAAGATGGAAATGTAAATGGACAAAGTAATTATGTAATTTATATGGGACCATCAGAAAGAGCAATGCCAAGAAACGGATATGTAAGAATTGAATTAGATAATGAGTTAATACAAGGTGCAACATTAGAGGTTGGCTATGTAATAACTACAGAAAATTTAAGCGAATTAGATTATCTATCAGAAAACTTCTATAAATATGGTATTGTGGAAGGAGAGGTTGTTACAATTACACCATCTGCAATTATAGATTACCTAGATAATAGATGGGCATTTGAAAGTGAGAAAAACCCAGATTGGCAAGTGAAAACAAAAGAAGATCTTCCAGGTTTAGTTGCAGAAGTAGTATACAATAACGAAAATTCTACAATAAATGATAAAACAATTCTATATACAGAAAGCTTAAAACAAAATGCATTAAAACCAACAGAAAGTGCAAGTGTAAACTTAAATGTTTCTAAATTATTAACTACATCAGACGACTTATCATTTGATAATGAAACAGAAATAACAACGTTAGATAAAACAGGTGGTTCTAAACCAGAAGGAACACCAGGAAATTATATACCAGGAACTGGAAAAACAGAACCAGATGACAGTACAGCAGAAACAGTTGTAGTAACACCTTCTACTGGTGCAAACTTAAACTTTATATTACCAATTACAGTAGGAGTAATAGCATTAATAGTATTAGGTGTAGGTGTAGTAATAATTAAAAGAAAAACTTTAAACAATAAATAGTAATACGATTACTAACTAAAACTATAGTGTAATAGAAATTATAATATTTTTCTATTACACTTTTTTTTGTCTAAAAGAAAAAATTACAACTAAAACATTACGCAAATAAAGCTTAAGAAGATTTTTTTTAGTATAAACAATAAAAATGTAACAAAAATGTAAAATTCTTTTAATAATAATTGTTAAAATAAGCTTCCCTAAAGGATAAAACTATATTTTGTTAAATTAGGAAAAAACATACATTGAAATGTCAAAGAAAACATTGTAATATTAAAGTAAGATTTATATATACAGTGTGGAGGAAAATATTATGATTAAAAGAAATTTAGCAAAAATAGTGAGTATCATTGCACTTATAGCTCTTTCAATAGTATTTGCAACTATGTCTCAAAAAACAAGCTTTGGAGCAGACATTGAAGAAAAAGCTATATTGGAAGGAGCAACAAATAAATATATAAATTATGAGTTAGACAATGGTAAAAATGGAACTTTAGTACAGTACCAGTTACGAACAGGAGTAGAATATGGTAATGAATTTTCACCAATTAAGAATTCTGAACTAAATGTTTCATTAAATCAAATAGATAATAAATACCCATATGATGTTAGAGTCATTTCTTTACAAACAAAAGCAACAAACGGAAACATGCAAAGTTTGGGTCAAAATTATACTTATGATGCTAATACAGGTTTAGTAACGATTAAAATTAATAACGAAAATGAAAATGGTGAGCCTATATATAATCAAAAACCAAGTAAAGAAGATAGAGATGAGTTTTTAATAATGGCATATTATGATACTTATACTCAAGAAAACTTGGAAAGAGAATTATCTTGTAATGTAGAATATAAGGCAACATTGTTTACAGATGATAATAGACAAATAAGTGGTACAGGTAATATTAATCAAAAAGTAACTAATAATATTGGAGAACTAACATCAATTACTACTGATACAAGTGAAATTTATAATGGTTATATTAAATCTAATATTGCTAATGGAACTAATTATAATACTGAATATACAGAAAAAAATGAGATAGTAATTAGTAAAAAAGATGCTCAGCAAAAGATAAAAATTTACGAAGAAAATACTTTTGCTAATTTAAACGATATATATTATAAAAGTACAAAATTTCAAAAAAATGATATACTAAATTTACTTGGCGAAGAAGGTAAAATTGAAGTTTTTGATGCTAATAATAACATCATTTCTACAATAGATAAAAACACAGAATTTGATGAAAATGGTGAATTTGTTATAACATATAATGAAGGAATCAATAGTATATACATAAAAACAAGTGATATTATAAATGAAGGCATTTTAAGATTTGAAAACGAAAAATATATAAAAAGTGATAACAACAATTTAGATGACAAAGAAATAATATCAAAAATGACTGTAATAGGAATAAATGAAGAAAAAATTGAAAATAAAGAAGAAAAAACAGAAGGACAAGAAACTGAAAATAATGTACAAATAGTAGAGAACACAATATATGAAACAAAAAATGAAAATGTTATAGATATTAAAGATTCTACAACAAAGGTGGAAGTAAAAATAGATAATGAAAAGTGGACAAATGAGAAACAAAATGAAGTGAATTTTGACATTTTATTAAATTCTATTTCTTCGGCAAACAATTTATTTGACAACCCTACAATAAGAATAAAAATGCCTAATGATATAGAGAAAATTATATTAACAAATGAAACAATATTATATGCAAATGGCTTGACTATGGAAAAACCATATGTAGAAACAAATGAAGATGGTACATTTATTGTAATAAGTCTAAAAGGAAAACAAGAATCATATAACGAAAATGATATTGGATTAAAAACAGATATAAAACTATCAGCTACAATAATATTAAACAAAAATATCAAAACACGAAATGATAAAATTATATTCACTTGTACGAATAATTATAATATTAATGGAGTGGCAGAAGAAAATAATATAGAAAAAGAAGTTTCAATAGAAAATTTCAATGATATTGAAAAAAATGAAGATTCTAACGAAAATGATGATAAAAATATCTTAGACAAGATAACCGAAATAACTGAAGAACAGATAAAAGAAGAAGTATTACAAGAAACTGCAACAAAAGAAGAAATAGAAGGGTTAAAAGTTTCAATTACTCCTTTAAAAGGAGATAATGAGTTAAAAGATGGTGATACCATATATGAAGGAGAATTTATAAAATATAATATTGAAATAAAAAATACTACAAGTAATCCAATTGATAATGTTAAAATTGTAGGAACAATACCAGAAGGGTTTAAGTATGGAGAATTAGTTTCTAGGTTTGATTCTATGGATAATCGTGAATATGAATATAATTTTGATGAAGAGCTTATAGCAAAAGTAATAAATATAGATAGAATAAATTCTGGAGAAACAATAAATGAATATTATGAAGTACAAGTTGGAGATTTGTTAGAAGGAGAAAACCAAAAAGAAGTTAATACTAATATAAAAACTTATATTGATGATACAGAAATATTTAATTATGAATTGAAAAATATTGTAAAAGATACTGAAAGTAAAGTGTTTTTATGGTCTATGATTGATGGATGGAAAGGTGAATGGGTATATGGTATTAACCTAGATAATCCATCAGGAAAAGAAATAGAAGTAAAATTACAATTGCCTGAATTTTTTAAAACATCTCAAGAATTAATAGATGTGGGGAAAGTTTATTGTAATGCTTATGATATAGAATATAGCACGAAAAATAATATTAAAGATGTTGAATCTTTAGGAAGCAACAGTCTAGATGATTATACTTGTGATTTTAGTGGAACAGAAGTAGTAATAAAAACAGATAAAACAGGTATGTATAAGATAGGTGTACAAGCAGGCAGTGAAGAAGAATTAAGAAAATTAAGTGAGAAAGGAATAGTTGAATTAAAAGCATATGCGACAATATTGGCAGATGGTCTCGAAATAAAATCAAATGAAAACAGGATAGAATATAATTTAAGTAATATTTCGATAGAGATGACATCTGAAAATGCGGGAGAAGAAGTTAAGTATGGGGAAGAAATAAAATATAGTATTGATGTTACTTGTAGTAATGTATCTGGTATAATAGATGAAAATAGTGGAGTATATGTAAATATAAGAGATTTTTTACCAGAAAGTCTTGAACCAATAAGTGTTACATATGATTATTTTGAACAATTAACAGAAGAAGTAGAAGGAGGATCAATTGTTACAGCGGGTTTTGCTGAAAAACAAAGAAGAACAGAAGAGTTATATAAAGAAGTTGCAGATGAGGATGGGAATATTATCCCAACTGTAGATGTTTATACCTGGATACCGTACAAAGAAACAGTTAACATTGAAATACTTACAACAGCTGGTTTTGTATATGATAAAACAGAAATAGAAAATAATGTAATTGTTCAAGGAGCAGTAATAGAAGAAGACCAATCTGATTCATTAGAATCAAATGAAAATTTTGTTGAGCCAAAAAGTTCGAATACAATAAAACATATAATTTTACCATATGATTATGCAGAAGATGAACCAGATAATCCAGACGAACCAGACAACCCGGACAATCCAGACAACCCAGACAACCCAGACAATCCAGAGAATCCAGATAATCCAGATAATCCGAATAATCCAGATGGTCCAAATGCTAAATATTCAATATCAGGTGTAATATGGAATGATGCAAATGGAGATGGAGAAAGACAAGATGACGAAAATTTAATAAAAGGAATATCTGTAATGTTGGTTGATATGAATAATTCAAACAGTGTAAAATCTCAAATGATAGCTGATGAAGGCAGATATTCATTCGAAAATTTAGATAAGGGAAATTATATTGTTGTATTTAGCTATAATACAGCTATGTATATGTTAACAGAATATAAAGTAAGCGGTGTACCAGAAAATATAAATTCAGATGTAATTAATCAGACTATAACATTAGATGGGAAAAAGGTAAATGTTGGGTTAACTGAAGAAATAACGTTAAATCAAAATATGGACAATATAGACATCGGATTAATAGAAAAGGGTGGCTATGATTTAAAATTAGATAAATATGTAACAAATGTTGTTGTTACAACAGTAAATGGTACAAAACAATATTCATATGATAATTCGAAACTAGCAAAAGTAGAGATAAGATCAAAAGAGTATAATGGTGCAAAAGTTGAAATAAAATACAAAATAGTAATAACAAACGAAGGAAAATCAGCGGCAACAGTAAGTGAAATATATGATAATATTCCAGATGGATTAAGTTTTTCAAGAAGTCAAAATTCAAACTGGACTGAACAAGACGGAAAACTTGTAAATACAAGTTTAACAAATCAAGTAATTAATCCTGGTGAAAATAAAGAAGTTACACTAACGTTAACTAAAATATTAGGAGACGAAGATGGAGGAACATTTAAAAATATAGCAGAAATAGGTAAAGTAAAAGGAAGTATTAGTGGTACAGAAGATATAGATTCAACACCTGGAAATGGTAATGTTGCAGAAGACGATTATTCAGAAGCAGAAATAATTATAGGTGTAGGAACTGGTATAGGAATATATATTTCAATAGGAGCGATAATAGGAATAATAATATTACTAGTATTTTTAGGTATTAAATTTAAAGTGAAAATTAATAAAATCTCTAAAATAGGTTTATCTGTAATAATGTTTATTATAATTGGATTAACAACTTGTAAAGATGTTTTCGGTGTACAGTTGAAATATACAGGAAACGGATTAACCACACATGGGTTTTACGTTTATGGAGGTCCTTTGAGTGGAAGTACAGCATGGTGTAATGAACACGCACATGTAGCAGCAGGAGAAAATTTACCACAATTGGGATATGTTTGTTCTCATTCAGATACTTTATACAATACAAGAAAAGTTTTGACAAGCAATTCTTATACAAAAAGTGAGACAATATCAGCTGGAATAAAATTAGAAAAGATAAATTCAAATAATAACATACAGGTAAAGCAATTAGAAAATAGAAGTATTATAGGACCATTTTCATCAAGAACAAATTCTAGTGATGAGGCCTATTCAATAAAAGTGTATGATAAAAACGGAAAAACATTAAAGTATACATTATGTGATGTAAATGGAAATACTATATCTGCTGTTAATGGCCCTGGTGATGTAACTTTTTATATAAGTTTAAGTCTAGAGGACTTTAACAAAGGTATTAGTAAAGTTTCAGCATCACAAAGAAAGCTACAGAAAATAAAAAAATATTATAATAAGACTTATTCTGTATCTTATCCTTATTATGGATCTTCTTGGTGTTCAAACATAGGTGCACCTCACCAATCTGAACCATATGACTTGAATAAACTTGTAGAGGAAACTTCTAAAACAACATCTACTTGGACAAAACAGGAGATTTCTTGGACGAATTTCAATGGAACATTAGATTTAGAAAAAGTAGATAATGATAATCCAGACTTAAAACTTGATATAGAAGGAACATTAAGTAAAGATGATGGAAGTTATAAACAAGATTTTAAAACAACAGATGGAAAATATCATTTTGATAATTTAACACCGGGAAAATATACTTTAACAGAAACAGTAAACAATAATTATGGTTATGAGGAAAATGTACAAACAAAAATGACAGTAAGTATAACTGCTGGAAAACCACATAAAGTTACTATGAAAAATATTAATCATACAGGAAATTTGAAAATTGTTAAGAAAGATATAGATAATAATAAAATTTTAGAAGGAGTGGGATTTAAACTACAAAATTCTAATGGATATATTATTGCTATGGATGAAAATAAAAAAGATATAAATAATATCAAAGGAACGGCTCGATTATATGGTGTAAGATATACAAACAATATAGAAGAAGCAACAACATTTGTAACAGACGCTAATGGAGAAATTAATATATATAACATAAAAGCTGGAACCTATATAGTAAAAGAAGTTTCTGTAGGAGATAACTATGGATATGATATAGATGATAATTATATATTCTGGGATAATGGAACACAAACAGGTACTGGTAGTGAAGGGCAAATTCAAGTCGATAGAAAGACGTCTACAGCTACTACTGACACAAATGTAGCAGAAGACGAAAATGAATTTACAATAATGACTTTCAAAAATAGAAAAAAATATATCAAATTAAGTGGATTTGTATGGGAAGATATGATAAGTGGAAAGACATCTGAAAGAGATTGGAGATATTCTCAAGGAGATTCAGATGAAACAAATCCAGATAAATTAGTAGCAAATGTAAGTGTAAGATTAAAAAATTCTGAAGGTGGCAATGTAAAATTTAAAACAGAAAATGGTGAAGAAGAAACAGAAATTCTAACAGATGAAAATGGAAACTATAAAATGTTTGATATATTAATAGATGAATTAGACAAATATTATATACAATTTGAATACAACGGAATGAGTTATACATCAGTACCAATAGTAGATTTATTGCCGGAAACTGTAAATTCTTCAAAAGCAAAAGAAAATAATGACGAAAGAACAACATTTAACAACAATTATTCAACAATAACATATGATGAAAATCGAGGGGGACCAACAGGAGTATCATTAAATGAGCAAGGTATGACAATGTATAATCTACTTTATGACGAAATTCCATCTGGAGGAGATTATGGTGTAAGCAGTAAAATAAACTATGGACCAAGTGGATTATACGGATATGAAGGACAAAAATTCCCAATAAATAGAATAGATTATAATTATATGATTACTGCTACTACAAAAGATGCTTATCAAGAAGCTGGTAAATCAGGATACTTATCAGATCTGTATACAGCAGAAGCAATAAGAAGTGAAAATATACAAGAGATAACTAATATCAATTTAGGTTTATGGGAAAGAGAACAACCTGATTTAGCTGTAGTAGAAGATATAGAATCTGCTAAAATAACATTAAACGGATATGAGCATACATATAAATACAATCAAAGATTTGATGAAAATGGAGAATCAGATGGATTTAATGTAGGAGTGAAATTTGGAAATGAATATGGTTCAGCTTCATATACAAGAACAATATATTCATCAGATTTAGTTTATAATATGCAAGAAGGAAATGAAGGAAAACTAGAAGTTTATATTACATATAAAGTGGCGTTAAGAAATGAAGCAACAAATCTTTATACAAAGGTAAATGAAGTTATAAATTATTATGATGAAAGATATAACATAGATAGTATAAGAGATGAATCAGGAACAGAATTATCTTATACAACAGAGGAAAGTGCTGGAAATGGCTTTAAGAAAGTAGTTGTAACTGCAAATCAAGATATAGAACATCAAAAACAAAATATTATATACATTACGTATAAATTACAAAATGATGCTGTAAATGCGGTATTAAACCAAGATGTAACACTAGATTCTATAACAGAAATATCATCATATTCAAGTTATTCTGACGAGAATTACAGTATACATTATGGAGGAGTAGATAAAGACTCAAGACCAGGTTCAGCAAAACCAAATGATAAAAACACATATGAAGACGATACAGATAGTGCACCATCATTAATATTACAAGTAGAAGATGGAAGAATCATAAAAGGAACTGTGTGGGAAGATAATGCTATAAATGAATTGCTTGAAAATACTGGATATGACAAACAAAGAAAAGGTGATGGTCTATATGCAAATGGTGAAAATGTCGTAGAAAATGTAAAAGTAGAATTATTATCTTGTGATGAAAGCGGAAATATAATAGGAAATGCATCAGTATATATGAAAGAATCTGCAAGTACTGGACTTATACCAGCAGGAGTTACTACAACAAATGAGTTAGGAGAATATACAATTTCAGGAATAATACCTGGAAAATATCTAATAAGATATACATATGGAAATGAAAGTATTATAGTTAGCCCTAATGGAACTTCTACTCCAATAGAAACGGTGGAAAAATACAAATCAACAATTTATAGAGCAGGAGATAAAGCTGATATAGAAGCAATGACAGATTATTGGTATAGAACAGAAACAGGAGAAGGAAATACCAGAATGTCAGATGCAAAAGATGAAGTAGGTATAAAATCTGATGGTACAAGATATGATATAATAGCAGAAAGGACAGAAAAAACAGAAGAAAAAGTATATACATATGGAAGTATTACAAATGAAGAAAATCCGTCAAATTTACAAAGTATTGAAGCAAATACAAAGATGTTTGATGTAAAACTAGATTATGACATTAACTTAGACAATATAAGTGAATATGGAGCGGAATTAAAATTCATCTTTGATAATATAGATTTTGGTATTATAAGAAGACCAATACAAAATGTAGATGTTAAAAAAGAAATATCATATGTAAAGGTAACACTTGCTAATGGACAAAAGATAATAGAAGGAGATCCAAGATCAGGAAATATTAATTACGTAAGATACTTACCAGATGGAAATATACATATAGAATTAGACCAAGAATTAATACAAGGTGCAACAATAACAATAAGATATGATGTCATAGTAGACAACAGAAATGCAGAAATAGATTATAATGATGAAGATTACTATATTTATGGTATAGTACCAGATAATTATAATAATTGGAAATTAGCAACTATAACAGATTTATATGATTACTTATCAAATGATTTAATATTTGATAAAGATAATATCAATAATGCAAGCTGGACACGAATAGTAGAAATAGGACAAAGCTTAGTGGATGAAGGAAAATTATCGCAAGAAGCATTTAATGCAGTAAAACAATTCAACCAAGTATTGCAAACAGATGCATTTAAAAATATGACACCAGGACAAGAAACTAGAGTACCATTAGAAGTATCAAGATTATTATCAAATAGTGCAGATGACCTAATGTTTACAAATGATATAGAAGTAAATGAAGTAACAGGAAGAAGAATGGAACATAATGGAGATTATACAATACCAGGTAACTATGAACCAAGTAATGGAGAAACAGGTTATGATGATGATTATGTATATTTAACAATAACAGGACCAACAGGTGAGAATAGAAACTATATACAATACATTATCTTAGGAACAATAGGATTAATAACATTAGGAGCAGGAATAATTCTAATTAAGAAAAAGGTATTGTAAAAAATAAAACAGGTTAAGTAGAAATATTTAACCTGTTTTTCTCGTTTCTTATTGCTTTTTTCGATATTATGTAATAAAATAAAAATCGTAAAATATATTTTAATGGAAAAAAGAAAAATAAAGTATATAAATTTGTAGAAAACTTTTTTAGTCTAGCATACTAAAAAAGACAAAAACCACAAAGGACAAGTAGTAAAATAAGCTTATCAAAATTAAAGAGGTGGTAAGGATGTTTCAAAACTTAAGTGAAGATACAATTGATAATAATATGGTAAATGAAGAAAAAAACAAAGTAAATATATTTAAAAATGTATTTGCAAAAGAAAACATTGTAATATATATAGTAGCATTTATGTTGTCATTTGTAAGTCTAGGACAAGAATTTTCAATATTTAGTATAAGCTTACTAGGAGCTTGTATATCATTTTCGGTTCCAGCCTTAGGGGTAGTGGTAATTTCCTTAATAGGAAATTTAATAAAATTTGGTGTAGGGGGAGCATTAGGTTATATAATAACAACACTAATATTAGTAGCATCACTATTTATAATAAAACCACGTTACAATGAACAAGAAAGAAATGAAAAAATAAAAATAGGAAAAAATGTATTTTTAGCTAGTATATTAATAGGAATATTACAAATATCAA
Organism: uncultured Clostridia bacterium; assembly: GCA_944393755.1. Taxonomy (GTDB): domain Bacteria; phylum Bacillota; class Clostridia; order TANB77; family CAG-508; genus CAG-269. The sequence goes on from CALYBF010000009.1 coordinate 11,686, forward strand.
TGGAAACTTTCACACTATATGATGTGTTAAGTACAATAACACTTGCAATAATAACCTTAGTATTTTATAAAATATTTGTAAACTCTTTGGTAGTTGTAAAAGAATTTTATAAAAACAGAGCATTTTCAATAGAAGAAGTAATAGGAGCAAGTTTGTTATTAGCCATTGCAGTTGGAGCATTTGGTGATTTAAATATTTATGGTTTTAATATAAGAAATGTATTTAGTATATTAATAGTAATGATACTTGGCTGGAAAAATGGAATATTAGTAGGGGCAACATCTGGTGTAACAATAGGAGTAACATTAGGGGTCATAAGCGGTAGTGAACCAATTATGATAGCTTCATATGCAATATCAGGTATGATAGCAGGAATATTAAATAGATTTGGAAAAATAGGAGTAGTAATAGGTTTTGCATTAGGAAATATTGTTTTAGCATATGTATCAAATGGATATACAGTAGAATTAATACATTTTAAAGAAATATTAGTAGCATCAATAGGATTATTATTAGTACCAAAAAATCTACAAATAGATTTAGAAGAATTTATAGGAAATTCAAAGTTTTTACCATATTCATCAGGAAGAGCATTAAACAAAAGTAAAGAAGTTGCAGAAAGCTTAAATAATGTATCAAAAGCAATAGAGAACATAGCAGGGACATATGAAGAAGATAAAGAAAATAAAGACATAAAGATAAATAAACAATATGAAGAAAATAAAAAGATATTTATAACAGAACTATTAAATAATTTAGAAAATTACAAAGAAAATATGTTATATGATGATATTTCAAATGTAAAAGGAGATATAATAGACAAAATATTTAAATTATTAATAGATAAACAAGAAATATCAAGAAAAGAATTGTTACAAGTATTTGCTGACTGTAATAGTTATATTATAGGTTTTGAAGATAAAGACATAAGTAAAAAATTAGAAGAAAATATAATGCAAATAGTAAGGACAATAAATATATCATATGCACAAAGTAAATCAGATTTTATTTGGAAAAAGAAAATAGAACAAAACAATAAAAATGTAGGAAAACAACTAAAAGATGTATCAAAAGCAATTGGAAGTATGGCAAAAAATCTAGAAAAAGATATAGAACAAGAAGGAAACTTTATAAGAGAAAGACAAGAAATAATATCACTATTAGAGCAAAAAGAAATAATTATACAAGATATTGCGATTAAAAAAGAAAATAGATATATAATAGAAATGTATTTATCAGAAAATATAGAAAAATCTAAAATAGAATTAATAGAAAAAATACTTACAAAAGCATTAGGAGAAAAAATAGTATTAAACCAAGAAGCAACTGTAGGTAAAAAACTAGAATTTATATCTGAAGATAAATATGTAATGGCTTTAGGAATAGCAAATAAAACAAAAACAAAAAGTGATATTTCAGGTGATAGTACATTAACAATAAGATTAAAAGATGGAAAATATTTAATAGCAATAAGTGATGGTATGGGAAGTGGAAAAGAAGCTAAAAAAAGTAGTACTGAAGCTTTACAATTACTAGAAAACCTACTACTATCAGGCTTTGATAAAAACATATCATTAGAACTAATAAACAATTCATTGATAAATAGAAATAAAGAAAGTTATGCAAGCTTAGATATAGCAATAGTAGATTTATATATGGGAAATGTAGAATTTATAAAAAGTGCAGCTTGTCCAACATATATAAAACAAGGAAAAAGAGTACAAATGGTAAAATCAAATTCATTACCAACTGGAATATTAGAAGGAAGCAAAATACAAACATTTGATAAAGATATAGAACAAGGGGATATAATGGTATTTTGTTCAGATGGTGTATTAGATTCAAATGTAGAATATAAAAATAAAGAATTATGGATAAAATATCTGTTAGAAGATATAGAGACAACTAATACACAAAAAATAGCTAATTTAATAGTAGAAGAAGCAACAGATAATAATTATGGAATAGCAAAAGACGATATGAGTGTAATGGTTTGTAAGTTTAGAAAAAAAGAAGAAAATTAAAAAAGAAAAACTAAAAATAAATTGTATAAATTATAAAAAATATGTTATATTAAATGTAATTCAAAGGAGGAAAGTACTTTGAGTAGAGGAAGAAGATATGAAGAACCAAAACTAAATATGAAAAAAGTATTTGCAGTAATAGTTGCAATAATAGTTGTGATTATGTGTGTTGTAATGTTAAAAGGCTTGCTTGGAAAAGGAGAAGAAGAAAAAGCGGTAACTAGTATAGACTATTTTCCAGCATATCAAAATAACAAATGGGGAGTAATAGATTCAAATCGGAAATGTAGTAATAGATCCTTCATATGCAGAGATGATAGTAGTACCAAATAGTAAGAAAGATGTGTTTTTATGTACATATGACGTAAACTATGACGACGGAACATATAAAACAAAAGCCCTAAATAGTAAAAATGAAGAAATATTCACAGAAAATGAGCAAATAGAAGCTGTATCATGTGTAGATGAAAATGGAAACTTAAGATATAATCAAAATGTATTAAAAATACAAAAAGAAGGAAAATATGGTTTAATAAATTTAGAAGGGAAAGAAATATTAGCTTGTGAATATGATGAAATAACAGAACTTCCAGAAGTAGAAAATACTATTCTAATATCAAAAGACGGAAATTATGGAATAGTAAATGAAGAAGGTAAAATAATAATAGAACCACAATATGCAGAAATAACAAATTTTGGAGAAGAAGCAAATGCAGGTTTTATTGTAAAAAATTCTGAAGGAAAATATGGGTTAGTAGATATAACAAACAATAAAGTATTAGAAACAAAATATGATAAAATATCAAAAGCACATAAAGGAGATTATTACGTAGTAACAGAAAGTGGAACACAAAAAGTGGTAAAAAAAGACGGAACAGAAAGTTTAAGTACAAAAAATGAAATAATCTCAATATTAAAAAACACAGAAGGTGTAATATATAAAACATCTGATAATAAATATGGAGTAATGAATTTATCAAGTGAAAATATAATAGAAGCAAATTATGATGAATTAGAAGAAGCAAAAACAGGTATGTTTATAGCAAAAAAAGATAATAAATATGGAATAATAGATGAAAAAAGCGAAACGAAATTAGATTTTAATAACCAATCAATAATATATAATGAAAAGGGAGACTTTTATATAACAGAAGATGAAAATTATAATAATAAAATATTAAATAACAATTATGAAACAAAACTAGAAGGAATATTAACAGACATAGATAATGAAAAAGGTTATATAGAATTAAAACAAGGGGAAGAGTATAAATATTATAATTTTAAATTTGAAGAACAAAAAGAAGAAGATATATTCACAAATAACACATTGTTTGTAGATAAAAAAGATGGAAAATATGGTTTAATAGACAAAAAAGGAAAAACAGTAGTAGAATATATATATGATGATATGATAAGACAAAACCAATTTGGATATGTAGCAGTAAAAAAAGACGGAAAATGGGGAGCAATAGATAGAAGCGGAAACGTAGTTCAAGACCCAGTATATGAATTAGATGAATATCTAAAAATAGATTTTATAGGAACTTGGTACTTAGGAAAAGACCTTAATATGAACTATTATAGGAAATAGAGGTGTAAGAAAAAATGGAACTAAAGACAAACTATCAATATACATATTTTATACTTCCATATGTAATAAAAGAAGGAAGGTATCAAAAATATTTACTAAAATTACTAAAAGATAAAGAATTTAAGCTAAAAACATTTCAAAAGGAAAAAGATTTCAAAATGTATCAATACTTTTTACCAAAAACTAGAGACTTCTTGTTTTCAAGTTTTAGCTTAGGAAATAGCAAAATAAAAAAATTAGAAGACTTACCAGATGAAACAAAATCAGCAATACTAAGTAAATATTCTTGTAATATATTTGAATATAATATAAAAAAAGATATACAAGGAAAAATAGAAGATAAAAATGGAATATTTTTCACAATAGGAAAAATAGAAATAATATGTTTTGAAACAGGAATATGCTTTTTAGTAATCAAAACAAATATAGAAGATGATTATAATTTTGAAAATGTATTAAACTTTAATTATAAATTTAGAGACATAAACAATGAAGCAGCAAAATTAGATGGATATGACAATATACGCTTACAAACAAATAGCTTTTCAAGTGCAGAAACATTTAAAGATTTTGTAAGAAAAATAACAGGTGCAAATTTGGAAGCAATGAAATTAGATATAGACACAGAAAGATTCTTAACATATTCATATGTATGTATAGACCAAGAAGCTTGGAATAGTAATACAAAATTTGCCGATATTAACCACTATTATATAAAATATGCAAACATATTGCCAGCAGATAATAGTAGGAAACTAGAAGAAGAAAAAATAACAACAGTATCAAGGTGGAAATATGCAAAACTAGCAATTAGCAAATTAGGAGTAATGTTATTTTCATCAAGTGAAGATATGAATAATTATACAATACTTCCAGATGAGTTTGAAAACCAATATTTATACACTTATATACTAAATTTATATAAAAAAATAAATTTAAAGAAAATAGAACAAAAATTAAAAGATGCAAAAAAAGTAAAAATAGCAAGAAAAAAATTTATAGAATTTACTAAAAAAATGTGGATACAGGAAATAACAGAAGATGAAGCAGGAACAATGTTAAATCACAAAATAGGAGAAGTCTTAGAACTAGAAAACTTATATGGACAAGTTAAAAATAAATATGATGTATTATATAAAGACCTAAACATAGAAAAAGACAAAAAAGTAACAATAACAATAGGAATAATACTAATAGCATCATTAATATTTAACGTGTTAAACTTTATAGCATTAATGAGACAATAGGGGACACCCACTTTTTGTCTCATTTTATAAAAAAGTGAGACAAAAAGTGGGTGTCCCCCTTGTCTCAAAAGGAGAAAAGATGAGAGTAAATTGTGGAACAGATATTATTGAAATTGATAGAGTTAAAGATAGTATTGAGAAGTTAGGTAACCCTTTTTTAGATAGGGTTTTTACTAAAAAAGAGATTGATTATTGTGAGAGTAAGAATAAGCAAAAATACCAGCATTATGCAGCTAGATTTGCTGCAAAAGAGGCTGCTTTTAAAGCTTTATCAGAAAATATAAAAGATAAATTTTCGGTTTCTTGGAAAGATTTTGAGGTTGTAAATGACGAGCAAGGCAGACCAAAATTAAATGTTTATAATGTTAATCTAGATAATATAGAAGATATTGATATTAGTATTTCTCATTGTAAGAATTATGCAGTTGCTAATGTAACTGTTTTGATAAAATAAATAAAAAAGAAAGAAAAGATAAAAAAGAAAAGAAGGAAAATAAGAAATAATAAAAAACTAGAAAGAAAGGTAATATGATGAGGTTTTTTGATAATCATGCACATTTAGATGATGAAAAATTTGATGATGACAGAGAAAAAACTATAGAAAAAATACATAATGAAAATGTAGATTTTATTTCTGCTGGTTATAGTTTAGAAGGTTCTGAAAAAGCTATAGAACTTTCTAAAAAATATGACTTTATTTATGCAACTTGTGGAATTTCTCCTAATGATATTCCACAATCTGAAGATGAATTGTGGATAATGTTAAAAGAAATTGAAAAATTAGCAATTAAAAATAATAAAGTTTTAGCAATTGGAGAAATTGGTTTAGATTATTATTGGGAAAAAGACGAAAATATGCGTAATCTTCAAAGAAAAGCTTTTATAGAACAAATAAATTTAGCAAATAAACTAGATTTACCAATAGTTATACATACTAGAGAAGCTATAATGGATACTTTGGCAATTTTAAAAGAACATAAAGTTACAAATAAAGGTGTTTTTCATTGTTGCCCATTAAATAGAGAACTTGTAAAAGAAGCTTTAAAATTAGGATTTTATATTTCTTTTGCAGGTCCTGTAACTTTTAAGAATTCTAAAAATGCAAATGAGATAATAGAGTTGGTTCCAAATGATAAAATACTTATTGAAACAGATAGTCCGTATTTATCACCAGAGCCATTTAGAGGAAAAAGAAACGACCCTACAAATGTAAAGCTTGTTGCTAAAAAGATTGCAGAAGTAAAAAATATGGAACTTGAAGATGTTGCAAAAATTACATATGAAAATGCTATAAAGGTATATAAAATAAAATAGTTTTATATACCTTTGAAAATTTTGGTAAAATTTGACGTTTTTTAAAATTTGTGATATATATAAGAAAAAAGTAAAGGGGGAATATGTTATGTATTCAACAAGAGCATTAACTTCTGCTGTTGGAAGTACAGTATGGGTTATATTATCATTAATATTAGCTGTAGTAGGAGGAATTTTAGTTTATTTCTTATTTTTAAGTAAGAAAAACGAAGGAAAATTCACTGGTTTCTTAGGATGGCTATATGATTTCTTATCATTTAAGAAAATGTTCTTAGAAGCATTATTAAAAGTAACATATTTAATCATAGCTATCTATATTACATTATATTCATTTGTACTAATTGGAGACAGTTTCTTAGGTTTCTTATTAACATTAGTATTAGGAAATGTAATTGCAAGAGTTGTATATGAATTTTCTTTAATATTATTAGTAATTTGTAGAAATACTACTGATATTGCTAAAAACACATCTAAAAAAGTAGAAGAAAAGAAAGACGAATAAGGGAAAATGGGGACGTTTCTTATTGGACAAAATGTCCAAATGGAAACGTCCCTAATGGGTCATTTTGTCCAATTGGGGACAGATCTTATAGTTGAGGAGAATTTTAAATGGAGTATGTTGATTTAAAAGATAATATAAATTTAGAAAGATTAAAAAAACCAGCTAAGATGATAAAGGAAGGTAAAATAGTTATTTTTCCTACAGAAACTGTTTATGGAATAGGTACTAATGGTTTTAAAAGTGATTCTATAAAAAAGATTTACGAACTTAAAAAAAGAGATTTTAATAAGCCAATAAGTTTGTTAGTTAATAGTATAGATATGATACAAACTGTTGCCAAAGATATTACTGATTTAGAATATGCTTTGATTAATAGATTTTGTCCAGGTCCCTTTACAATTATATTAAAAAAGAAAAAAGAAGTTCCAGATATTTTAACAGCAAATGGTGATACTGTTGGTATTCGTATGCCTGATTCTTTAATTGCAAAAACAATAATTGACTATTCAGGTGTTCCTATTGCAACACCTAGTGCTAATATTTCTGGAAAACCTAGTGGAACTAGTATTGATAATATAATGAAAGATTTTAAAGATAGTGTAGATTGCATTATCGATAGTGGAAAAAGTAAACTAGGTATTGCTTCTACTATTGTTAAGGTGGAAAATGAGAAGCCTATTATTTTAAGAGAAGGTTCTATAAAAAAAGAAGAAATATTTGATTTTGTAAATAATTATAATAAAAGAAAAGACCAAAGTTAGAAAATGCTACTTTAGTTTTTTTCTTTTATAAGGTCTTTTTTCATCTGTTAATTCTACTAGATAATCTATACTAGTATCATAAAAAATTGCAAGTTTTTTTAATATTTCAACTGGTATTTTGTTTGTGTCTGTTTCAT
>CALYBF010000010.1 GCA_944393755.1 uncultured Clostridia bacterium
ATCTTTTGCAACATCTAAAAATATTTTACTAGGATATTTTCTTTTCATTGTTTTTGCTCCTTGTTAGCTTTAATTCTTTATTATTTTAACATATTTAATATAATAATTCTATAAATACCTGCATTTTAATAAAAAAAAATAAAAAGAGACATACCTTATATAGATATGTCCCGAATTGGACAAAATGTCCAAAAAGAAACGTCCCTATTCACACTCATAGCTTCCGCACATTGATTCATCTTGTTTTTTTGTATTACAATTTCTTTTTGGTGTTACTTGTATTTCTTCTAAATTACAACCATTGTTTTTTCTATCATTGTATTTACAGCTACCAACTGTACAATTTATTTTTTGATTATTTTCCATAACAAAATCTCCTCCTTGTATTTTATTATGGCTTTTTGTTTTATTTTTTATAATTTATCTTTATTATTTTTCTTTATTATTTTATTTATGTTTTTCTTTATATTTTTATTATTTGTATTTTTCTTTAAATATCTCTTACTTTTTTACAAGGATTTCCATATGCTATAGAGTTATCTGGTATATCTTTTGTAACAACACTTCCTGCTCCTATTGCTACATTATTACCTATTGTAACTCCTGGAAGTACCACTACATTTCCACCAAACCATACATTATTACCGACTTTAATTGGTTTTGCATATTCTAATCCTTTATTTCTTAAATCTATTTCTATTGGGTGTCCTGCCGTATAAAATCCACAATTTGGTCCTATAAATACATTATCACCAAATTCTACTTTTGCACCATCTAATATCACACAATTATAATTCATATAAAAATTATCACCAACAAAAATATTATATCCATAATCACAATAAAAGTTAGGCTCTATTCTAATATTTTTACCAGTTTTTCCTAATATCTTTTTTATTAATTCATCTTTCTTTTCTATTTCTGTCGGTCTTAAATTGTTATATTCATAACATAATTCTTTTGTTTTTTCCATTTCTTTTAACAACTCTTTATCATAATTTGCATCATAAAGTTCTCCGCTTGCTCTTTTTTCTTTTTCTGTCATGTTTTCACTTCCTTTCAGGTTATAGTATATTATTATTCTTTAAATTTTTCAATAAATTTAATTTATTAAATTTTAAAAAAATTTCTAAAAAATGATATATTTAATATTATTTTCTGTTATAATATTAAATATACAATAGATAATTTTAAAAATGGAGATGATTCATTTTGCCTAAAGGTAAACATGTAAAACCAAGTTCATATTCCAAACCTAAATTTAAGAAATCACTTTTATTTGTCTTACTTTCACTTGCTTTACTTTGCATTGCTTTTGATATTTTAACTCCTGCAACAGATACTAAAAGTATAGCTTCTACAAATGAGCAAGAAAATGTTACTGCTTCTGAAGCTTCAATTGAACCAGAACCTGTTGTTATAGAACCTTCAAAAGATGAGAATATGGAACTTTTAATTAAATATGAAATGGAAAAATATAATTTTAATGAAAATAATTTTTATTTTTTCTTTTACAATGTTACTGATAAAAAATATTATTTTTATAATGAAAATACTTATTTTACAGCTGCAAGTACTATAAAAGTACCAGTTGCTATGTATTATTATGATGAGATTAATTCTGGTAATTATACTTTAGATACTGGTATATTATATGCTAGCGGTTGTTATGAAGCTGGTGGTGGAAATATTGGTTCTTTATATTCTGTTGGAGATAAAGTTCCTTTAAAAAACTTACTTGAACAAATGATAGTAAATAGTGATAATACTGCAATTAATATTTTAATGGCAAATTTAGGTTATTCAAATGTAAAAAAATCAATCACAAAATATTCTGATGAAACTGTTCCAGAAGATTTCTACACAAATAACATTGCTTCTGCTAGTTTTTATTATGATGTTATGAATTATTTATATGAACACCAAAATGAATATACTACATTAATAGACCATATGAAAAAATCTTCTATGGGTATGTATTTAAAACAATATGTTACAGATTATGATGTTGCTCATAAATATGGTAGCTATTCTGGATATGTTCACGATTATGGTATTGTTTTTACTGAAAAGCCTTATTTAGTAGGAATATTTACAAAAGGTATTCCAAACTCTGATGAAGTGATTGCTGAGATTAGCAAAGATATTTTAAATTATAATTTAGGAAATTTAGATGTAAATTCTTTATTCCCAGAAGAAGAAAATGTCAATACATCTAATACTACACCTACTAATACAAATACTAATTCTTAATAGAAAAATATCCACTTTTAAATTAGCGGATATTTTTTAAATATTAATATATTTTATACTTGATAAAACAAAATCAACAATTAATACAGATGCTAAAGAATATATTGTTGCTCTTTGTACATTTATAGGTATTTTATTTAATATTTTTTCTGCTTTCTTTTCCATAAATGGATGTAAAAAGTTAGAAAATATAACTCCTGCTAGTCCCCATACAATTGAAAAACTTAAGCAAATACGCCCACCGATATTAAACATTGCATCTGAATAGTCCCACCACCTTTGGTGAAATACTATTTCTAATATCCAAGATGCTAGAAATTCAAAAACAGAAAATACTATCATAGATATTAGAAATTTTTTCATATTATGACCTTTTAAGCCGTCAAAAATAAGTATAAATATAACTGCTCCAAAACCATATATTGGGCATATTGGGCCAAATAAGAAACCTCTTTTTACAAAATGACCAAGTACTAATATCGCATAAAAAGTCTCAAAAACCCAACCTAAAAATGAATATATTAAAAAATACATTATTAATTTATCTTTTGTGGATAATTTTTCATATTTAATAAGCGCTAAACTTTCTTCCAAAAAATTTTCCCCCTTTTATTTTAGCTAAAAATTCCAATTATCCAAAAAATAATTTTTAAAATAATACTTATTTGTGCTATCCCTGCTAAATTTCCTGTTAAAAACCTTCTTATATTTGTTGATTCTCTTATTTTTTTATATTGTATATACCAATCTAGAAACATTATTAAAAGAAATAATAAATCTATATAAAAAGGTATTCTAATTTTTAAAATATATAATGTTATTCCAATAACTTGTCCTGTAAGTATTCCAAAACATCTACTACATACAGGAAATTGAAACTCACCTAAAAAGAAACTTCTATCTTCTCTTTGGTGGCAACCACATCTATTTCCTAGTCTCATAAGAAATGCCCATATTTTTCTTTTTGTGCTTTTTTTCAATTAAAACCTATTTCCACAATCATTACAAATATTAGTTGTTCTTGTTCTAGTTGTAGTATCTCCTGTATTACATAAACCACAAAGTACTCCCGGCCAACCAAAAAGCAGATAACCACAACAAGCATCTCCACCATCAAAACCTTTTGTATGTGTTTTTGTATCTATTATACTAGAAATATTTTCGCTTCCACATTTTGGACATCTCATATTATTTTCCTCCGTTCTTGCAATATTATACCACGTTTTAAGTAGAAATACAATCAAAAAAATCTTAAGATAATATTAATAGTAGGTAAAAGATAAAATCTTCCCCCTACTATTAACACAAACTTATTTCAGTTGTTAAAATAAGTTTTTATGCAATTTTACTTCCTTCCACTTCTAGTTTTAGTCTTTTTAAATCTTTTCTACTTATATTTGTAATTTTTATTATTTCTTTATCTTCCATTTTATTTTTTATCATTTGTTTAATTATTTGTTCTGCTCCTTGATTAATTCCTTTATTATATTTGTCTTCTAATAATTCTACATATAGTTCTTCAAAATTTGACATATCACCATCTCCTTCCATTATTTTTTTATATTTTCCTATTTCTTCACCAAGTTCATTTCTTATTTTGCTTGAATTCTCTAGTATTATTTTTAGACAATTTGCCTCATACTCATTTATTCTTCTTTTAATCACAAATTCTATCACTTTTTCTAATTCTTCTTTTGTTTTTTGCTTTTCTAATGCCATTGCTAATGTTAAACCCATCCTATCTTCTAATAATTCTTTTGTTGTTACCTTTTGTATGTCTACTAAATTATATATTGGATAGTTTAATGCCGGAAAACCATAATTACTATCTTCCTCTTGTATTATTGTTAATGGTGCATCCCATATTGTTTTTGATGTACTTAATACTATTGGAAATATTAATGGTGCTCTATAAAATTTGCTTTTACTTGTTTGCCTACTATCGATTAAGCATATACAATACTCACACATCCTTTTTGGCATTTTATAATCTACTGTACTTTGATGTTCTATTATTATATATATTTCTGTATTCTTAATTTTATATATAATATCTGATTCTCTTACTTTAAACCCATAACTCGTAACAAATTTTCCATTATACCTTTCTATATCTTTTTCACGTATTTTATATCTGAAAAATTTATCTACAAAATGTATAATTTCCTTTTTATTTTCTAATAATTTTCTTACAATTTTATCTTGCTCTTGTTTTCCTTTTTCTTTATTTTCTGTTGTACTATCTGTCATCTTTTCTCCTTTCATTGTATATTTTTTAACCAAGAAAATCAAATTAAATTCAGAGTAAACTGTCCCATGTTTTCTCTTTCTTACTTCTTTTTTCTTAGTTTTTTTGTACTTTTTCTTTATTTTTTAGAAATTTAGATAGAATTTCTATGACTAAAAATTTGAATCAACTTGTATGCATAATATCATAAATTTTATATTTATGTCAATAGTGTTTTAAAACTTTTATTTATAATTTTTCTCATAAAAAAGATCAGTACAAAATGTACTGAATCTTTTTAAATTTATAATTATTGATTATTTTACATACTCATTTAATGGTTTTACTCTATACTTTAACTCGTCCATTTCATTTGTTGGCACATATCCAGCTTTTGCATTTATAACATCTGGTATTCTATTTACTACAGTTGCACAAGTAAGTTCTACAGTTGCTGGTTTTTCTACTACTATTGTTGTATTTGGTTCTCCTTCTATTGTCCACTCATTTCTATCAAATTCTGTTTCATCATAAACTTTTCCTATACATTGTGTTTCTAATGTGATACCTTCTTTTGTTTTAGTTGTAACTACAGCACTCATACCTGTTGCCATACCTTCTTTTATTGTCATATTAAGTGTTTTAGAAAACATATCTTTTTTAGCTATTTGCGGAATACACTCTTGTGTTTGGCTCTCTACTGTTAAACCTAATTTTCCACAAAGCCATCCATTTACGTTCCACATATATGATGGTTGATATTCTCCAGAATTTATAACTGCTTGTCTTTCTTCATCACTTATTCTATCTTGACTTGCTACTTCTTTATCAAATTCTTCTAATGTTAAGCCTGCTCCATGTGCTTTTGCTAATGCTATACCATAATCTTCTACATTATAGCTTGAACTACCTTTTATTTTTGTTATTTTATGTGTAGAACCACCAATTGCTGATATTAATTCTCCCCAGTATATATCTTGATATCCTGTTCCTGTAATTGTGCAATTATTCTCTTTTGCAAGTTTATCTATAGCATTTGTAATTTTAGGGTTTGAATTTTCTGGGTAAAAAGCTTCTTCACATGTTGTTATTGCATTTATTCCTAATTTTGCACATAACATTAATGCTTCTTCTACATCTTTAATTAAACTCATTGTTGTAACTATTACTACATCTGGTTTTGTTTCTAAAAGCATTTTTTCTGCTGAAGATACATCTACAACTTTTACACCTTTTTCTTCACAGTCAATTATTTCTCCAATATCTTTTCCAATTACATCTGGGTTTACATCTATTGCTCCTACAATTTCCGCTCCTTTTTCATACACATATCTCATTGTGTACACACTCATTTTTCCAGTTCCATATTGAACTACTTTAATTTTCCTATCCATAACTAGACCTCCTTTATTTATTTTCCTTATTATACCATTAATTTTAAAAAATTATTATATATTTTTTATTTTCTTCTTATTTTCTACTTAGTAGAAATATGTATATTTTGAATATCTGCTTTCATCTCTCTAGAAATAATGTTTTGAATTTGAGCAATTTCATCTTCTTTTAATTCATTAGCACCAATAATAATACTAATACTTTCATCATTTACAAAAATAACACAATTATCAAAACCTTTGGTTTTAAGTAAATTTTCACAAATCATAATACTATTTTTAGTATTATTTATTTTTGTAATTTCTTCAGTTGCAGACTGTTTTTGTGTTTCTAGAGAATTAGAACTATTTAAAACATTTTCGTATGTCTCTAACATTTGAGAATACATAGTATCTCTTTCAAGTTTTGATTTAGTAAAATAATCATCACTACTATTAGAACTTAAACTTGTTTCTTGTACTATTTCACTACTTGTTTCATTTGTTAATTCGTTTTTTGTCTCATTATCACTTAATTCTTGACTTACAGTATTTGTTTCATTTAAAGTATTTTCTTCAACTGGCTCGCTACTAACAAGCCTTGCATCTCCAATATTACTTTCATTTACTTCATTACTACTAGCTTCTAGAACATCTCCTGTTCTAGTAGTATAATTCAAATATCCTGCAACCATTAACATTACTGCAATAGCATAAATAATAACTTGGTTTTTCTTTAATAATTTCATTTTCAAAACTCCTTTCATTGGGGACGTTTCATTTGCGACTTTTTAGTCGCATTAAGGACAGATCTTTATATAGATGTGTCCCGAATTGGACAAAATGTCCAAAAAGAAACGTCCCTATTTAGACACTAGAACTTGAATTTTGTGTGTTGCAAGTCCTGTTATTGCTTCTACTGCTTGTATTATATTTGTTTTTATCTCTGCATTTTCTACTCCTTTTGCTGTTATTATTGCTCCTTCTATTTTGGGTTTTATTATCTTAGCTGTTATTGGTGTTTTTACTCCATCATCTTCTTTATAAATAACTTCTTTTTGACTGTCTGTTTCTTCTATTTTTCTAGTTCCTCCTGTATCATCAGTTTCTTCTGTTGAAGTTGATTTTGAGTTTTCATTATACATTGCTACAACTTCGCTAGATTCTGAATAATTTAAACATACATTTACATCTTCTACTCCTTTTATTTTAGATAATATATTTTTTAATTTGTTTTCCAAATTCTCCACATTATCCATATTACTATCTATATTGCCATTAACACTACCATTATCACTATTACCATTTATTTCTGCACTTTCTAAACTACTATAACTACTACTTCCTCCATTGCTTGCTAATTTTTTTGATGTGTCATTTGTTATTTCTTTATTTGTTTCATCATTTCCGTTCCATATAAAATTTATTATTAATATTGTTATTATAAGTAAAACTACAAAAAACACTAAGTTTTCTATTTTCTTTTTATCATTTCCTATTACTACTTTTTTTGTTTTTTCCTCTCCAATTCTTTCTTTTATTTCTTCCTTTTTCTTTTCTTTATCTACTTCTTCTATTTCATTTTCCTTATTTATATTAAACATTTTCTTTAGTTTATCTCCAAACACTTTTCACTCACCCCATATTCTTCTTTTAATATATTTTTTATATTTTGGATATCAGTTTTTGTTATTTTATTATTATCGCTACTTTCTTTATCTTCTTCAGTATTATTTTTTTCATTTTCTGTATTTTCTTCTTCACTTTTAAAAATATTTATTGTACCTATTCTATCTACTTTTTTTATTTTATCTATTTCTTCTACTACTTTTTCTTCTGTTGTTTTTTCATTATCTTCATTATTACCGTTATTATTTTCTTCTTTTTTATTACCTATTTTTACTTTCACTTTATTTATTCCTGTTTCATTATCTATTATTTCCGCTTCTACTTTGCAACTTTCTACTTCATATCCTATTTCTTCTATTTTATTTTTAATACTTCTTTCTAATTCTTGTTTATATAATTCTGTTATTCTCTTATCCATACTAGTTTGATTTAAATTATTATTATCTTTGTTATTATTGTTATCATTGCTTTTATAATCATCATATTTTGATGAGTATTTTTCTAAATCTGCTGAATTTATTTCTTCAATAATATTTAGCTGTTCTTTATTTTTTATAAATGGTGATATTATATTAAATAATACAAATATGCCTAATATCACTCTTATATATTTTTTTGTTTTATTATTAGGAAGTAACATTTCTATTATCGATACTAATATTATTGTTACACCTAAACTTTTAGCCCAGCTACTTATAAACTCTATCATTTGTTTATCCCCTATCTATACATCATTGCACTATTTGATATTTTTAGAACAAGTGCTGTTCCTATTATTAACATTACTGATATACTACTTAATATTCCTAAAAATATTTTAAATACATCTCCTATTTCATCTAACATATTTGTTATTTTTTTATCTGCTATTATTTCTGATACTGCTCCTGACAGTTTATACATTATAGTTATTATAGCAAGTTTTATTATAGGCATTATACAAATACCTATTATTATAATTACACCAATTATCCCAACTGCATTTTTTAGCACCACTCCTGAACCTAAAACAGTATCTACTGCATCTCCTAATATTTTGCCGAACTACTGGTACTGCTGAACTTACTACTGCTTTTGTTGCTTTCGCTGTTATTCCATCGACTGATGCTGACATTGTTCCTTCTAATGATACAATTCCTACAAATATTGTTAAAACAATTCCTAAAAACCACACTATTCCTGATTTCAAAAATTTAGCAATCTTGATAACTTGTACTTCTTCTGATATTTTTGATATTATTATTAAACTTGTAAAAACTATAACAAGTGGTATTATTATGTTTTGTATCATATTTCCCATAAAATTTATTATAAATAATATAATTGGCTCTAAAACACCACTTGTTGTTATATTTCCTGTATATATCATTAAAGTCATTAAAAGTGGTACTAATAAATTCATAAAACCTATTAAATTATTTGCTGTTTCTTGTACTAATTTTATTATTTCTGTAAAATTTCCCATAATTATTGTTACTATTAATATATATTGAACATAATAAATTATTTTACTTACAGACTCATTTTCTAGATTATCACTAATTGTTTTTAAAATACTATGTATTATAATTATTACTAATATACTTATTAGTATTTTTAATGTACTTGCTATTTCTTTACTACAAATATTTAATATTTTTCCAAAAATAGTTTTATTATCTATTTTTCCACTAATTGCATTATTTAACATTTCTCCTATATCTATATCTTGGAAAAATTCTCCACCATATTCTTTGCTTTCATTTATAAAATCTTCTATTTTAAATTGTTCTTTATTTTCTTCCATAATATCTTCTTCGTTTACTTCTCCATAAACTATATTATTTGTACTCAAAAACAACATAAATAGTAAAAATATAATTAATATTTTCAATAATTTCTTTAATCTTTTCATTTGTATTTTCCTTTTTTATGGCAATACAGATAATATTATTTCTAATAAACTAGATATTATTGGTATTGACATAGATATAATTATTATTTTTGTACCTATTTCTATCTTATTTGCAATAGCAACTTCTCCAGAATCTTTACATATACTAACTGCAAATTCTGATAAAAATGCTATTCCTGTTATTTTTATTAATAAACTTAAAAATGTACCATTTATTGATACTTTATTTGCAAATGTTTGTAATAAACTAATTATTCCTGATAACTCATCTATTACAAGTAATAATATTAAAACTCCTGCAAGTAAACTTATATATATTGTAAATTCTGGTTTATATTGTTTTAGTAAAATTATTATTATTAATGAGATCAAACCAATTCCAATTATTTTAATGATTTCCATTACTTTCTCCTACAAATTAAATATAGTTCTTACAGTATCAAATAAACCACTTATTTCTTTTATTACCATTGTTAACACAATTACAAGCCCTGCTAAAGTTGTCATCATTGCTTGGTCTTCTCTTCCTGCTCTTACTAATACTTGGTGTAATACTGCAACTAATATTCCAATTGCAGCTATTTTAAATAATAAATTTATATCCATTTTCTCCCCCTTATGCTAATATTATTACAATTGTTAACCCTATTACTGTCCCTAATCTCGTATATAACCTTTCATTTTTCTTTTTTTCTTCTTCTGCTTCTTTTATTTGATTTTCTAAAAACTCTTCTGTTATTTCTATTTGACTTATTTGCCCTTCTACATCAATTCTCCCAAGTAATTTTGATAACATCTTAATAACTTTTTTGTCTTCAGATTTCAAATTGCAAATAACATTATCTACTGCTTTTTCAAAAGCTTCCCCAGCAGACATTTTTTCCATATTGTGTTTTGCAAGTAAAAACAATCTACTTATATTACTATTAACATTTTCTGCAATCTCACCAAACACTTCTGGTATTGGTTCATATGTAAATTTTATTTTTGTTTTTAATATGTTTAATGAATTTTTTACATCTTCTAATTCTTCTAACCTATATACGTATTTATTTGAAAAAAACTTTCCTATTAATGTGCTAGATACTAATATTAAAAATAATATAAAATATTTTACAAAAACCATAACTTGTCCTTTCTTTTTATTTTTTCACTTTTTCTTTATTCTTATTTTTTTCTTTTCTTTTATTTTTCTGTTTTGTTTTATTATTTTTAATATTATATGAACTATAAAAAAAATTTAGAACTAAAAAAAGAATAAATTATAAAAATATTATTCTTTCTATTTGTTTATTTTCTATTAATTCATTAATGTTTTTATTTAATTTTATTTCTTCCAAACTTTTTCCGTGTATAGTAAAAATTCCTTTTACACCACATATTAATATTTCCTTTATAGCCTCTACATCTTCTTTAGACCCTATTTCATCACAAGCGATTACCTCTGGTGCCATAGAACGAAGTAACATTTTCATACCAATTGTTTTACTAACATTTTCGATTACGTCTGTTCTAATTCCAACATCATTTTGTGGTATCCCTTGGTACATAGCAGCAATCTCTCCTCTTTCATCTACAATACCACAAGTTTTTCCTCTAAAACCAATTTCTTTTATACCGTTACTTATATTTCTAATTAAATCTCTAAGAATTGTTGTTTTACCTTTGCCTGGTTCTGATACTATTAATGTATTATTTATAGAATTATTTTTTATATCAATAACCTTGTCCAAAATTTTTAAACTACAACCTATTACTTCTCTTGCTATTCTAAAATTTAAACTAGATATATTTTTTACATTTATTATTTTTCCATTTTCAATAACACAATTTCCAGTAACACCAACTCTATGTCCACCTTTTACTGTTATAAAACCTTCACACATCTGGTTTTTATATGCATATATAGAGTTATTACAAAGTTTTTCTAATATATAAATAATTTCTTTTTCACTAACATTATATTCAATTACAATTTCACAACTTCTAAACTTTAATATTATTGGTCTATTACTTCTTATTCTTATTTCTTGTAATTCCAATAATAAATTATTATTAAAATTAGTATTATTATTAGAATAAGAAACAGAATTGGCAACAGAATTAGCAATAGAATTATTTATCAAATTAGCAATATTATTAGGTAAATAATTAAAAACTTCACTAAAATCTTTCATATACACTCCTTTTGAGACAAATCACCCTTTTTTTGTCTCACTTTAAAAAGGCATACATTATTATATGCCTTTTTACTAACTATTATAACTTTATTTTATATTTAACCTATTTTATTATAAGAGATAATCGAAATGATACACCGCTATCTTGTGCACTATAACCAGAAGTTCCAGCAGTCATAGAAAATATACTTGGTGATGATCCTACTACTCCTCCTCTTGTTAAAAACGGACCTGTTGAACTTATAAAAACATTTGCTCCATTTTTCCAGCCTTCTGTTTCATAAGTTGCATCCCCTATCTTATAATTTAATTTTAAATCTTCTCCATCATATACATTTAAATATTTTTTTGTTCCACTATTTTTATAATCATTTACCAATGAACTCCCATAATTTAAAATATTCGAACTTCCTTTACTGTAATAAGCTGATATTCTATCATGTGCCCCTCCAACTAAATCATATATTCCTGTTTCATTTCCTGTGCTACTTTGTTTTTTATTTTCTATAAAATCACCTTCTGCCGTTAAATACCTATTTTCATTCGGATTTACTATATTTCCGTTCCTGCCATAAGTACTTTCTGTTAGATATGCCACTGCTCCCCACTCACTATTTTTTAACATATGTGAATTCAAATTTGGACTATATGCTTTTGCACTTGTATAATTATCTCCTATTGTTTCTGATAAAGTAGAATCAACATTTTCTACCACTTTTAAAGTATTTGCATTTCCGATTATCATCTGCAGTAGCATCACTCCTTGATGTTTCATATTTTCCTACCCATATACCTTCTATATTTTCGTCCCATCCTCCTAAATCTATATTATCTGTAAAGGCTGGATGCGGAATAAAATAATCTCCTACTTTAATGCTTTTATAACTCGTAACTCCGTCTACTCTTTTTCCATCTTTGTCTACTATTCCTCTACTATCTGAATATCCTACTATTCCTTCTGTTTTACTATTATCTTCCATGTATGCTTTTTTAGCATCTTCATCTTCAAAATATATAATTTTATATGCATATCTTGGTATCCATACAAAATAACTTTCTATTCCATCTATTGTAACTCTTGCATTTGCCCATTTACTACTATTATTATCTTCTGTTCCACTTCCTTCTATATAATTATAATCTGTTCCAGAAACCCAATTCCCTTTTTCGTACTTTATAAGTTCCATAGTCGTTCCTTGTTGTAAATCATTTGTTACTACTGGTTCATTTGGTGTATCTATAACATAATTTGTATTACCTGCAAGCCACTTTATTTCTATTACACCATTAGACATATTAAATTCTTTTCCCCCTGTTTTTATATCTTCATCTTTAATTTCTTCTGGTGCGGTTAATGGCTCTGTAATATTTCCATCTTCATCTACTAGATAACTTCTTTGACTATCTAAATAAGTAACTATAAACGGTTTTGACTCTGACAAACTATAATCTTTTCCTTCTGTTCCTATAAAACTTGAAAGTTCTTCATTAAAATAATTTCGTTTCAAATCTCCTCTTTCATCTTTTCCTACAGCTCTTACTACAGATAACTGTATTTTTTCTTTTTCATCTGCAATCTCTGTATCTTCTTTTGCATTTTGAGCTTGATTTATAATACCGATTATTACCAGTTATTGCTCCAATTGATATCCCAGCTAAAATTATCAAAACAACTATTGTTACTACCAACGCAATTAATGTGATTCCCTTTTGTTTTTTATTTTTAAATTTTAGTTTGTTTTTTTCTTCCATTTCTTTTCTTCTCCTTTTCATTTTTTGTTTTAAAACACAAAAAGACAGTAATAATAAGTCTAAACTTAGACTCTTATTACTATCTTTTTTAATATTTTTGTTATATTATTTTTTTCTAATAACCTACTTATATATATAGCCATAAGGCTTTCAAGTGTTCTAGTCATCTACTTTTTCTCCTTCGTTTTTTCTTTATGTGTATTTTGGCTTTTTTTGTTATACTTTAAGTATACTTTTATTTTACATATAAATAGTTTTTTTGTAAATACTTTATTCTAATTTTAAATATTACATTTTTATTACAAGCTAAATAAATATCCATCAGCATCGCCGGTGGATATTTATTTAAATTATAACTTTTTAATTTCATCTATAGATAACCCTGTTATTTTTGCTATATAATCTAAAGACATATTATCTTGTTTTAATTTTTTTGCAATTTCTTTTTCTTTGTTTATTTCACCTAATTTTTGGCCTTGTTCAAGTCCTTCCTCGCGTCCAGCCTTATGTCCTTCATTATATCCGTCGGTTTTAGTGGTATTCATTTCTAATATGTATTTTTCCTTCCAGTCAGCTATTCTTTGCATCTTTGGGTCATTACTTATTTCTTCTAGCTTCTCTTTAGCTTTCTTTACTCCTTCATTACTCTTCATAATTTTTACCACCTCTTTCGATTCTGGGTTTTCCAAGAAATACAGCCAATCTAATAGTTTTCTTTTGTCCTTCTTTGCTTTGTTTTTGTATATCTTTGGTATCTCTATTATAACTATTTCTAGTAGGTCTGTCAATATCATTTTGCTTTGTGTCTCTGATATTTTATGTTTAGTAATAAAGCCAAGGTCTTTTAATTTTGGTATTTCTTCATTTAATATTATTATCATTATTGTTCTTTCCAAATTATGATAATTTTGACCTTTCTTTACATTTCTTGTAAATGTTTTTGCCCAATAAAAAAGCATTCTTTCTATTATTTCTCCAGTATTTACCATTTGCATTTCTATATTGCAAGTTGTATTATTGTTAAACCTAACTAAAACATCTAAAATCCCCATCTTATCTTCTGGATAAAATCTTCTTAGTACAGGGTTATTACTTAAATCTACATCTGAAATTTCTTCTCCTAGAATTGCTTCTAATAATTCTTTTGTAATAAATTCGCTTCCTTCTTCACCAAATAAAACTTGAAAAACAGAGTCTATCTTTGGAGAAAGAAGACGAGTTGGTTTTTTTGCCGTTTTTTCCATAGGCACTCATCCTTTCTTTTCTTAAATTTTTATTTTTAATTTTTTATTTTATTTTTTTCTTGAAATAAACGAAAAAAATTGTTGAAAAAATTAAATTATTGAAAAATGATACTAATATAATAATACATTTTTATCGAAATGTCAAGAAAATTCGTTCGCCATAATTCGACAAAATTAGACTTTAAACATATTTTAACTTAAAGTTATTAATGTTCACACCAAAATAATTTATCAAAAAACACTACACAAAAGCAAAAAAGTGTGATAAAATAATTAAGTAAATTACATTTTAAAGGAGGAATCAAAAATGTCAGGACACTCAAAATGGCATAATATACAAGCAAAAAAAGGAAAAGCAGATGCAGCAAGAGGTAAAATATTTACTAAACTTGGAAGAGAATTAATAATAGCAGTAAAAGAAGGTGGACCAGAGCCAGAAAATAATTCAAAATTAAAAAGTGTTATAGCAAAATGTAAGGCAGCTAATATGCCAAACGATACTATAAATAATGCATTAAAAAAAGCTTCTTCATCAAATGAGAATTATGAAGAAATTACATATGAAGGATATGGACCAAATGGAGTAGCAGTAATAGTTGAAGCTGCAACAGATAATAAAAACAGAACAGCAGCTGATGTAAGGCACGTATTTGATAAAGCTGGTGGAAACTTAGGAACAACAGGTTGTGTATCATATATGTTTAATAAAAAAGGTGTTATTGTAATAGAAAAAGAAAGTACAAATATGTCAGAAGATGACCTAATGATGTTAGCTTTAGATGCAGGAGCAGAAGATTTCCAAACATTGGATGAAGTATATGAAATAACAACAGACCCTTCTAATTTTTCAGAAGTAAGAGAAAAACTAGAAGCAGAAGGTCTAGAATTCTTAGAAGCAGATGTTCAAATGGTACCTACTACAACTGTTAAATTAGATGAAAAAGCATCTGAAAAAATGGAAAGATTAATAGACAATCTAGAAGATTTAGATGATGTTTCAAACATATATCATAACTGGGATGAATAAACAAAAGAAATTTTTAAAAGGAGAATTTATTTATGAATCAAAAGAAAAGTAAAAAAATAATTGTTTTTGTGATAATTTTATTGTTAATATTAATAATTATATCTTCCCTACTTCTTGTCTATTTTTTAACAGATATATTTAAGGGAAATAAAGAACTATTTTTTAAATATATTTCACAAATAAGTAATAATGAAAATAGTTTTGTTGAACAAAATGTACAAACTTATTTAAATAAGAAAAATAATAACTCTTATAATAATGAAGGAAGTTTTTCTATAAATGCAGTTGATAGTTCTGTTACAAATATAGAAAACTTAAATAATTTTAATATTAGTTTTTCAGGTAAAAAAGATAATACAAATTCCAAAGAAGAACAAAATATTAGTTTAAATTATTCTAGTAATGTAAACTTTCCTCTAGTTTATAGAAAAATAGGAAACCAATTAGGTATCCAAACAGACTATGTAGGAGCTAGATTTCTTACTGTAGAACCAGATAAATTAAATAATTTACAAGGTGAAAATATAAATGAAATAAAAAATCTAATAAAAATAATAGGAACATTAAGCAATTTAACAAATATACAAATAAACCAAGAACAATTAAATAGTTATACTAATATTTTCCAAAATATTAATGAAGATAAATTCTCTAAATTAAGTGATTTAAACGGAACTGGATATAGGTTAACTCTTCAAGGTTCTGAAACACAAGAACTTGTAATAAATTTATTAGAAACATTAAAAAATGACCAAGCTTTATTAGAAAATTTAAATAATTATTTAAAAGATTATAAAAATTCTACAAATATTACTACAAATAATATTGAAGAATTAATATCAAATATGAAAAATAATAATTATTTAAATAACGAAAACTTAGAAATCACTGTTTATAAAAATAATGGTAAATTAAGCAAAATATTATTTAGTATAAATGAGTTAAACTTAGACATACAAAAAATAATAACAGATGAAAACAATATCCAATATAATGTTTTATTAAACACAAATTATAATAATGAAAATTTAACCTTAAACGGTAAAATAAATTTAAATAATTTAAACACTGAAAATGTACAAGAAACTTATGAACTAACTTTACAAAAATCTGATAAAAATTATACTTATAAACTAGAAAATAATGTTAATTTCTCAAATGACATAAGTATAGAAGATTTTACAACAGAAAATACTTCCCCACTTACTAATTTTGATGAAGTTACAGTTGAAAACTTTCTAGTTACAGTAAGACAAAGAATCGAAGAAGTAAATAATGGTCAAATGTTAGAATTAGGTTATCAAGAAAACCCAGTAACTAAACTAATACCTAACCTTGGTGTTTATTCTGATTTAATAAATAATTTAAATAGCCCTAAAATTAGTGAAGAAGATGTTTTAACATTTAATAATAAATTTGAAGTATATCAAAGTACTAATTTACAAGGAGTAACTGTAAGAGGTTTACTTAGTACTATAGAATTAAATAATGAGCAACAACAAGATAATTCTTCTAGACAAATTAAAGAAATTAATTTTAATGGTGAAGAATATGAAGTAAATGAACAAAACATTGCAGGTTTAAAAGAAGAAATTGTTCCAGAAAGTTATTATAGAGTAGAATTTGAAAAAGATATGGATACTGGCTTGATATATAGAGCAGTTATAAACCCTAAATAATATAAAAGTAAAAAATATTTGTAAAATTAATTACAAATATTTTTTATTTTATGCTTATTCTTTTATTTTATAAAAAGAATTAATACTATCGGCTATTGCTTGCATATATGATTCTTTATTATTTTTTATATTTCTTATATCTTTATTTACGTTCATATAACCAAGCTCAATTAGATATCCTTCTACACCAACATTTGAATTCCTATATATATTTTCACCATAGCTTGGGCTACTTCCATTTACATATGCACCAGTTGCAATTCCACCAATTTCTCTTATTATAAACAAATATGCTGCTTCATCATATATACCTTTGTATCCTTTAAAAGTTCCAGAATTTTTATTTCCTATTTCTATTGTACTAACATAAACACCATTTTCTTTTTTAAAATTCTCCATTTTTGAATATGTAGTATTTCCTTTTTCTACAATATTATCAGCAAAACTTTTAGCTAAACTTAAATCTAAATTTGGAGCTGCATATACTTCTACTCCCCCATATGTTAAATCAAATTCATTACTATTTAAATGCAAAGAAACAAGAATTTTAGCACCAGACTTATTTGCCATTGTTACTCTTCCTTCTTCATCATAAATATTGTAAATATCATAATCTCCGCCTTCAGACCCGTCTCTTGTAATTAATACTTTTAAACCTAGACTTTCTAATTTTTTCTTTAAATCTAAGCCACAATCAAGTACAATATCTGACTCATAATCACCATTAGCAGAAATCGCACCACTATCATTACCCCCGTGCCCTGGATCTATTACAACATCATATACATCATCTGGTAATTCTGAAACTTTATTAATATTTAATACTAAAGCAGAAACACTATTTTGTGTTAAAAACTCTATTTCAATTTTATTATTAGTATTATTTCTAGTCAAGGTATAATATTCAATAGGTTTAGTATATTCTGAATTATTTTGTAAAGAATAATATTTTTCTTCTTCGTTTGGATATGTAATTTTCAATAAAATATAATAATTTTCACTGTCTAAACTTTCTAAATCAAGTCCTAAATTTATTTTGTCTAAAGTAGTAAATGTAATATTTCCGTTTTCATATTCATATGTAGTTTTAATTTCTACTTCCTCACCAGAAGATTTTTTTGCAACTAATTGGACATTTTCTATATCACCTGGAGTAATAGTTAAAGCCCCTTCCACATTTAAGTGTGTTCCATATACAATATATCTATTTACATTTGCTTGTCCTTCTTCTATTATATCAATAATCTCACCAATAGAAGCAGATGTCGTAACTGCTAAATTTTCATTTTCTCTTTTAGTAATTATAAAACATACAGTAACAATTATTATAATAAAAAGAAATAAAATAAACCTATTATTTTTCTTCTTTGTTTTCTTTCTTTTTTTAGTATATCTACCTTTCTTTCCCATATGCAAGCTCCTTAATAAATCTTTCCTATATATTATACAACAAAGAAATCAAAAAGTCTGTAACATTAATATTTTTTTATTGTTACAAATATATTTCTTTTA
>CALYBF010000011.1 GCA_944393755.1 uncultured Clostridia bacterium
AAAATACAATTATTGCAGGGATAAATCAAATTGATAGCGGAATTAATGTGGGAAAACAAGAAATAGAAAATGGTAGAAAACAAATAGAAGATGCAAAAGCAGAAATTGAGAAACAAGAAAAAAATCTAGAAAATACTAAAAATTCTACATATAAACAAATAGAAAATGCTAAAAAAGAATTAGAAAATTCAGAATCAAAAATAATAAGCGGAGAAGAAGAACTAAATAAACAAAGAGAAGAAGTAGAGGCACAATTAAATGATGCAGAAAAAGAATTAATAGATGCAAGAGAAGAAATTGCAAAAATAGAAAAACCAACTTGGTATGTGTTAGATAGAGACCAAAATAGAGGTTATGCAAGTTTTATACAAGATACAGAGAGTGTTGCAAACATAGGTAGAGTATTTCCTATTGTATTTTTCATAGTGGCAACATTAATATCTCTAACATCTATGACTAGAATGGTAGAAGAACAGCGTACACAAATAGGAACTCTAAAAGCTTTAGGGTATAATAAAATTCATATAGCTGGAAAATATGTATTATATGCAAGTTTAGCATCTGTAATAGGTTCTATTTTAGGTATGTGTGTAGGTTTTGTATTAATTCCAACTGTAATATGGAATATGTATAGTACAATGTATGAAATAGGAGATATTTCTCTTGATTTTAACTGGGCTTTTGGAACTATCGGTTTAGATTTAATATTTATATGTATTGTAGGTGCAACTATTTATGCGATTGTAAGAGAATTAAGACATACACCAGCAACACTTATGAGACCGAAAGCACCAAAGATTGGTAAGAGAGTTTTATTAGAGAGAATAACATTTATTTGGAAAAGATTAAGTTTTTCAAGAAAAGTAACAATAAGAAATATTTTTAGATATAAGAAAAGATTTTTAATGACTATAATTGGAATAATGGGATGTACTGCTTTAATACTTACAGGTTTTGGACTAAGAGATTCTATTAGTAGAATTATGCCTGACCAATATGAACATATATTTAATTATGATGTACAAATAAGTCTAAAAGATGGTTTAGAAGAAAGCCAAGTAGATGAATTAAAAAATGAATTAGAACAAAAAGAAGAAATAACTAAAATTATAGAAACTTATATGACAACAGCAGTAGCAATAAATAATGGGATAGAAGAAGATGTACAAATAATAGTACCAGAAGATAAAAATTCTTTAGATGAAATTATAAATCTATATGATTTATCAACTAAAGAAAAAATAGTTTTAGATGATAATAATATAGCTTTAACAGATAAAGCATCAGAACTTTTAGGAGTAAATGTTGGAGATAAAATAATTTTAAGAGATAGTGATGACAAAGAAGTAGAAGTTACCATTTCAAATATAGTTGAAAATTATGTTTATCATTATGTGTATATGTCAAAAGATTTATATGAAAATTTATATGGTGAAAGTTATAAATCTAATGTATTATTAGCACAAGATAATAATCTAGAAGAAGGAAAAGAAGAAGCTTTAGCAAAAGACTTAATGGAAAATAATGAAATTTCATCAGTATCTTCAACATCAGATGCTATACAGACTATGGATGAGGCAATGGAGTCTTTAGATTATGTTGTTGTAGTATTAATAGTGTCTGCAGGACTTCTTGCGTTTGTAGTTTTATATAATTTATCAAATGTAAATATTTCAGAAAGAATAAGAGAACTTGCAACAATAAAAGTTTTAGGTTTTTATGATAGAGAAGTTTATGATTATGTAACAAGAGAAACCATACTTTTAACTTTAATAGGTATTGTATTTGGTTTGGTTGCTGGATATTTCTTAAATTCATTTATAATTGGAACTTGTGAAATAAATATGCTTAGATTTAATAATACAGTACAACCACTAAGTTATTTATATGCTATATTAATAACAATAGCGTTTACTTTAATAGTAAATTTCGTAACATATTTTGCTTTAAAGAAGATAGATATGATAGAAAGCTTGAAAAGCATTGAATAAAATAATCAATAGTATCCATATTCGTTTTGGATACTATTGATTTTTAAATAAAATGACAATACTTTTTAGAAAAAAGTTGTTGCATTGACAATGAAAAAATTTTCTAAAAAAACTTTAACAAATTTCAAAAAATACTTGACAAGCATTAAAAAATGGTTTATACTTTAATCTGTGCTAAGCAATAAGCACTTGCTCCCTTAGCTCAGTTGGTCAGAGCAACTGGCTCATAACCAGTGGGTCCAAGGTTCGAATCCTTGAGGGAGCACCATTTTTTTATAAGGGTAGGTGGCCGAGTGGCTAAAGGCGGCAGACTGTAGTCTTTGGTTAATTCCAAAAACCTAAATTTGCAGCTCATATAAGTGATTATATGATGATAACTAGGCTAATTCGAGGAAGCCTTAACAGGTAATGCTGATGGTAATCTCGAGCTAAGGAATACAATTCCTGAGTGTAGAGACTTTACACCTAGTATCTTATTTAAGATAAAGAAAAAGTCCAGACTACAAACAAGTAATTGGTAGTGAAAACTATAGTAGTAAGAAATCTGTTCTCATTTGAGTACGAAGGTTCGAATCCTTCCCTGCCCACCATAAATAACCTATATCTTAATAATATCAAAAGATATAGGTTATTTTTGTAAAAAGGAGATGCTTATCTCCTTTTTATAATATCATAAAGTAATAATCTTTTTAGTAAAATCTAAATTACTACAAGAATCATAAGTAAAGCCAAGAGTATATACATCAGTTGCAAAAATATCTTTGTTTAGCATTGTTTTTAAATTTTTATTATTAGAATTATCCAAAAAACGTTTAACAGAAGTAATGATTTCAAGTTTAGGGTTAGCTTTAGCAATTTCAGAAATCATAAATTTACCTTTATTATTTAAACCTAAAACTCTAATATAAGGAGTAACTTTTTTAGATAATTCCATATCTTTTTTAGTAATTTCAAGTAAACTATATAACAAAATTCTTTGTAATCTAGTAGAAGTATATCTTTTAGATTTTATAATATTTAAAAACTCATAAATAGAATTACAAGAATTAGCAGCTTTTTTAATCGAAAACTCTAAACCTTCTGTTACATCTGGAAGGTTTCTGATTTCTTCTATAGACATTTTTCTTAAATTATAAAAAATTTGTCTTTCAAAAACAGATAAATCAGGTACAATATGAGTTTGTTTGATATTATCCATTAAAATGCTATAAGTACTTTCTGGTACAAGCCTTCTTAAAATATCAAAATTACCATTTTTAATAATATTTCTAATAGTAGTACCACTAGCAATATTTGAGTGATATGATAAATCATTATGACCTGCTTCAAACCTTGCAATAGAAATAGGCTTAATAATGCTTTTATATTTTTTTAAAGCTTTAATATATTCAATTCCTAAAATATTATTAGGAGCAGATACAACATTTACATATTTTCTAATATTATTTAAGTAAATTAATAAAGCATTTTCACGAGCTTTAGGGAAAGAAATTCCTTTATTTAATTCATGAGAAAGTAAAGTTTTATAAGCTCTAGGTTCATTATATAAAACGTCGGCAATATTATCTAAAACATCAATATCAGAAGTTTCAGCACCAAAACCAACATAATCTACAATTTTTAAAGAATCTAAAATGTGAATAGCACCATCTGCAAAATTTTCAGCACTAGAAATAGCATATAAAGTAGGAAGCTCTATAACTAAATCAATACCAGCCTTTAATGCGGTTTCAGTTCTAGACCATTTATCAATAATAGCAGTAGAACCCCTTTGAGTAAAATTACCACTCATTATAGCAATAGAATAATTACTACCAGTAATTTTTTTTAGTTCTTCTAAATGATATAAATGACCATTATGAAATGGGTTATATTCACAAACAATACCTAAAACTTTTCCCATAAAAAATCCTTTCTTGTATATTTTATTAATAACTGTTATAATATTACCATAAATTGGAGAAAAAAACAATGGAAAGGTATTGATAATTATGGAAAAAGTTACAATATACACAGATGGAGCTTGCTCTGGAAACCCAGGACCTGGTGGCTGGGGAGCTGTATTAATTTATAATGAAAATAAAAAAGAAATATCAGGCGGAAAAAAAGAAACAACAAATAATATAATGGAATTAACAGCAGTAATAGAAGCTCTAAAACTATTAAAATATCCTTGTGAAGTAGATTTATATAGTGATAGTGCATATGTAGTAAATTCCTTCAAACAAGGATGGATATATAACTGGCAAAAAAATAATTGGAAAACAGCATCAAAAGAACCTGTAAAAAATAGAGAAATATGGGAAGAATTATATAATTTAACAAAAATACATAAAGTTAATTTTATAAAAGTAAAAGGACATAGTGATAATGAACTAAATAATAGATGTGATGAGCTTGCAAGAAATGCAATTAAAGATTTGTAATATTACAATTTAATTACATTTATCAAAAATATTGAAATATTTAATTTCTTTTTGTATAATAAAAGTGTATGATAGTGAATTGTAGTAAAGTACAACACAAAGGAGGAGTAAAATGGATACTTTTGCAGAATATATTTTAGGAGAAGAAGGATTGGCTTCTAAAATGGAAATAATATATTATTTAGCAAAAAAGAATAAGATATTTTTTGATAAATCTGTAGTATTTAAAACAGAAATAACTAGGATGTTTTTAAATTATGCAAACATAGAAGTAGATAAAAATTTAGTATTAACAGCAACTTTGCTTTGTAATGTTAAAAAAGTAGATAATGCACAAGATTTAGAAAGTATCCATACATATGCAAAAAAAGGAGCAGATTATCTATCAACACTAGGGTTTAATAAAAGATTTTGTAAAATATGTGAAGAGGTAAATCGTTATAGTAATAGTAACCCAAGAGAAAGAGAAAGTGATATATTAGAATTAGTAGACCAGTTTGGTGGTATGTTATTAGATAGACCAGAAAGAATAGGTTTCAAACCAGATGAAGCATTAGTGCTTTTAGAACATAGAAACTTAAAAGATGAATATAATAGATATTTAGAAACATTTATACAATTTGTGAATTTTATGGAAAATATACAGGTGAGCGAATTAGTTAATATGTCAGCATTAAGAAGATTAGTAAAAATACATAATGAAACAGAAAAAATTATTGATTTTATAAAAGAAGTTATTTATAACTATGAACCAAAAGTAGATAAACTAATAGAAAAAGAACAAGAAAAACTATCAAAGGAAATGTTTGAAGAATATAGTGATCCTAATAGACCATTATTTAGTGTAGAAACAGCTAAAAAAATAATGATTAATTTAGAAGAAAAGAAAGAAGAAGCATAAGGAGAAATAAAAATGTATGAAATATTTGCAGACTTACACGTACACATAGGAAGAAGCGAAAATGGAAAACCAATCAAAATAACAGCAGCAAGATCTCTTAATTTTGCAAATATAGCAAAAGAGTGTGTAGATAAAAAAGGAATAAATGTAGTAGGAATAATAGATTGTGCTTCACCATATGTAATAGAAGATATAGAAAATTTCTTAAAAACGGGAGATGCATATGAATTAGAAAATGGTGGAATTATATATAAAGATAAAGTGTGTATAATTCTAGGAAGTGAAGTAGAAACATCAGAAAAAGGAAGAAATGGAAAAAAAGGAGCAGCACACAATTTGTGCTATTTTCCACATTTAAGTGATATAAAAGCATTTTCAAATGAACTTAGACATCATTTGAAAAATATAACATTAAGTACACAGAGAACTGATCTATCAGGATATGATTTAATAGATATAGTAGAAAAATATAATGGAATATTAGTACCAGCTCATATTTTTACACCATATAAGAGTTATTATGGAAATTGCACAGATAGATTAGAAAATGTTTTCAAAGAAAAATTTAATAAGATATTTGCAGTAGAACTTGGTTTAAGTTCAGATACTTTTTTAGCAGATGAGATAAAAGAATTAGAAACAAAAACATTTTTAACAAACTCAGATGCACACTCACTTCCAAAAATAGCAAGAGAATACAACAAAATGCAAGTAGAAGATATATCTTTTAAGGAAATAGTTAAGGCAATAAAAAATGAAGATGGAAGGAAAATTTTAGCAAATTACGGGTTAGATCCAAAACTTGGAAAATACCATAGAACATATTGTGATGATTGTAATAAATCAATAGAAACCAAAGAACCTGTAGAAAAGTGCCCATATTGTGGTGGTAAAAACGTAACATTTGGAGTTTTTGATAGAATAGAATTAATAAAAGATAAAGAAAAAACAAAAAGCCCAGAAAATAGACCACCATATGTATATCAAATACCACTAGGCTTTATACCAGGAGTTGGAGGAAAAACAGTTCAAAAATTGTTAGATAATTTTGAAACAGAAATGAATATTTTACATAGATTATCAAAAGATGATATAGAAGCAGTAGTAGGAGAAAAAATTGCAGAAAATATAGAAAATGCAAGAAGCGGAAATTGTAAAGTCCAATCTGGTGGTGGAGGAAATTACGGAAAAGTTTCTGTAAAAAAATAAAAATAAAAGTTCTAAAAAACTCTTTATCGAATACACATTATGTATAAACGATAAGGAGATTTTTTATGAGAGAAAAAGGCTTGAAATTTAGAGATATAATACTAAAACATATATTAAATAATAAAAAAGAATATATAATAGTAACTTTATTATTTATAATAGGAATATTTGTAGGAGTGTTTTTTGTAAACAATTTAGATGAAAATTCTAGAAGCAGTGTGCAAGAGTATTTAAATAATTTTGTAGAAAAATTTAAGCAAATAGAAAAATTAGATAATGTTAGTTTGTTAAAGACGAGTATTATTCAAAATATAATATTTGCCGTTACATTGTGGTTTTTTGGAACAACTGTAATAGGGATACCAATTGTATTTGGAATTATAATATATAGAGGTTTTTGTTTTGGTTATACAATATCAGTATGTGTTTCAATTATGGGAATATCAAAAGGGCTAATATTTACTTTAGTTAATCTATTATTACCAAGTTTGATTATTATTCCTGCAATTTTAGCAATCGGAGTAAGTGGTTTTAAACTCTATAAGTCAATTGTGAAAGATAGAGCAAAAGAAAATATTAAATTAGAAATTATAAGACATACAGTTTTTTCAGGGATAATGTTATTAGTTATGATACTTTCATCTCTAGTAGAAGTTTTCATTTGTACTAATATTTTAAAAGGAATTATAAAATATTTTTAAAAAATGTAAAAAAAATCGAAAAATGTATTTACATTTTCTAAATAGTTTGATATAACATATATAGTTTATGTAAATAGATTATTTTAGAGTAGAGGTAGGTAGAAAAATGGATAGACAATTAAAATTATTTTTTGAATTTCTTGCAAACGAAAAAAAAGCATCAGAAAATACAATACAATCATATAGAAGAGACTTAAAACAATATAAAAAATATTTAGAGAAAGTTGGAGTTTTTCATCATAAAGTAACAGAAGAAACAATAAAAGATTATATAAAAGAGTTGCAAGATAATGGTAAAAAACCATCTAGTATATCACGTGCAATAGCATCAATTAGAGCATATTATCAATTTTTATTAAGAAGAAAAAAAGTAAGATTAGATCCAACAGCAAATATAAAATCACCTAAAATAGAAAAAAGAGTACCAAGTGTTTTAACATCAAAAGAAGTTGAATTATTATTAGAACAACCAAAAGATATTGATTTAAAAGGTACTCGTGATAAAGCAATGCTAGAATTTGCATATGCAACAGGTATGAGAGTAACTGAAATAATATCTTTAAATATAGAAGATGTAAATTTAGAAGAAGGATATGTAACTTGTACTCATGCAAATAGACAAAGAACAATACCATTAGGAACAATGGCTCTTAAAGCTTTAAAAGAATATATAGAAGAAGCAAGAGATTTGCTTATAAGAGATGAAAATGAAAATGCTTTATTTGTAAATGTAAATGGTGGAAGATTAACAAGACAAGGGTTCTGGAAAATAATAAAATATTATAAAGAACAAGCACATATAACAAAAGATATTACACCACACGTGTTAAGACACTCATTTGCAACACATCTATTACAAAATGGAGCAGATTTAAAAGCAATACAAACAATGCTTGGTCATTCAGACATATCATCAACTCAAGTTTATATGCAGTTCCAAGATAGTGGATTGAAAGACATTTATAAAAAAGCACATCCAAGAGCATAAAGAAAAAACTACTATGGAAACATAGTAGTTTATTTGATTTTAAAATTAAATTAAAAAAGTACATAGGAGAAAATAAGATGAAAATATTAAAAAAAATAAATATAAATATTATATTTTTAGTTTTTATGATAATATTAGCCACATTTTTAATAGGTACACCACTTTTTGAAAATACACAGATAATATATATAATTTCTGGTATATATGGAATAATTTATTTCTTAAGAAAAATAATAAAAAAAGAAAAGATAATTTTAAAAAAGTTAGATATTTTAATAATAATATTATGTTTTTCAACTATGATTCCTTATGTGGTAAAAACCTATGTTAGCTTGGAATCAAGTATAAATTGTATAATTAAATATATATCAATTTTAATTATATATCTGATTAGTAGACAAGAAATAAATAAAAATCCAAAATATAAAAATATATTACTAAACACAGTAATATTTAGTATATCTATTTTATGTATAATAGGAATAGATGAAATTAATCTTAATTTATTGAAAGATTTTAAAACTTTTATAGGCTATAATCCAATACAGTATGATGAAGTAAGGATAACTTCATTATTTGCATATCCAAATACTATGGCTGTGGTATCTGGTTTAGGGATGTTTTTAACTTTAAGTATGTTATTTAATACAGACAAGATAAAATATAAAATTATTTATATTTTAATTTCTATATTAATGTTAGTAACATTTATTCTAACATACAGTAGATTAGCGTATATGTTTTTCTTTGTATTTTTTATATTATATATAGGCATATTGTTTAAAAAATACAATTTATATAAAAAAATCAATAAAAAGACAATAATAATTTTAGGTATTTTATTTATTTTACTTGTTATATATGTGATTGTAGGGCTTAATATAGAAGATAAATTAGAGGTAAAGGAATATTATCAAAAAATTTTTTATGATATAGATAGTAATACTGATTATAAATTTCTATTTAAAATGAAATCAACTGGAAACAACGAAGATGCTAAAATAATTTTAACAGAAAAAAATAGATTTTTTGATGATGTAAATAAAATCGAAATACCAGTTGGTGGATATGATGGAGAGCAAGAAATTTTATTACATACAAAAGAAAATACACAAGTAGTTTATCTAGAAATACAAGTAAGTCAAAATAATAAAATAGAAATATATGAGTCATATTTAAATGACAAAAAAATGATTTTAAAATATAAAATATTGCCTACTAATATTGTTAATAAAATAGAAAGTATAAGTATTAATAATAAAAGTGCTTGGGAAAGATTTGTGTTCATTGAAGATGCTTTAAAACTAATAAAGGATAATTGGATTTTTGGGCTAGGGGGCAATGCATGGCAAACAGCACAACTCCTTACACAACAATATAATTATTATGCAAGTGAAGTTCACTGCTTTTTAGTACAGATATTTTTAGAATATGGTATAGTAGGTTTTGTTGCAAGTGCATTAATTATAATATATTTATTATACATTTTTATTAAGAAAATTAAAAATGAAAATGTAGATATAAGAGATATTGGAATATTAACAGGGGTAATTTTTGTATTAACACATAGTATGTTAGATTTTAATATGTCTTTCTACTATTGTTTAATAATAATATTTTTACTAATATCAGTTATAGGAGATAAAAATGTAGAAGAAGAACAAAATAAAACACAAGAAAGACAAAAAAGTATATATCCATATATAATGTTTTATATAGTAATAATTATATTTTTAATTTTAATAACTTATATATCAACAATAACAATATGTTTTAAATATCAAAAAGAAAATCTACAAGTAGAGGATATAGAAGAAGAAAGACAAATATGGGATAAATATTATACTTATTTACCATTTAGTAAAGAAATAAAAGTTAGGTTATTTAATGCATCAAACGATAAGCAAAAAAACATAAAAATAACAAGAGAACTAATAGAAGATGAAAAATATGATATTGATAATATAACATTGATTAATCTTTTAGAATATGTTAAATTATTAAAGAAGGAAAACTTACAAACTGACGAAAAATATATTTTAGAAAAAATAAAAGAAACTGAAAATTTAGAAAGATACAATCCTCAAATACAATTTATGAGGTTAAATAACATATTACAAATTATAACATATGTTAATGATAATACCGAAATACAAAAGCAGTTTTTAAATGAAATAAATAACAAGAAACAATCTATATTAGATGCAGAGAAATGTAGATATAATAAAGATGATGTTGAAAAATATAAAAAAGAAATAGAAAGAATTGAGAAAAATGAAAATATCAGTATTAATGCCAATATATGAAAAAGAGAAGAAAGAATACTTTGAACAAGCGATTAAGAGTATTTTTATTCAAACACTAAAACCAGATGAAGTTGTTATAGTAGAAGATGGAAAAATAACAGCTTCTTTGGAAAATACAATTGAAAAATATGAAAAAAAATATCCTAAATTAATAAAAAGAGTAAAAATAAAAAATAAATCAAATTTAGGAAAAGCATTAGCAATAGGAGTAGAAAACTGTAAAAATGAATATATAGCAAGAATGGATGCTGATGACGTATGTTTAGAAACAAGATTTGAAGAACAAACAAAAATATTAGAAAATAATCCCAATCTTGATTTGTTGGGAGGATATATAGATGAATATAATGAAGATATGACAGAAAAAATTTCAACAAGAAAAGTACCAATAAAATTAGAAGACATCAAGAAATCTATAAAATGGCAGTGTCCATTTAATCATAGTACAATAATTTTTAAAAAATCAACAATGTTAAAAGTTGGAAATTATAAAGACATACCTATGGAAGATTATGAACTATGGGCAAGGATGTTGGCTAATAATTGTAGTATGATGAATTGCGATAAAGTATTAGTAAAATACAGAACAAGTACACAAATGTATAAAAGAAGAAGCGGAATAAAGAGAATAAAAGATACTTATAACATAGAAAAATTCTTATTATCATATAAAATAATCTCAAAAACACAGTTTTATTTTAATATAGTTATTAGAAGTATATATGCTATTTTACCAGTAAAAATAAAAAAAGTTATTATAAGTACTTTTAGAAACAAATAATATATTATAAAACAGGAGTATATAATGAAGAAAAAAATATTATTTATATCAAGTACAGGTGGGCACTTAAGTGAATTATTACAATTATCTTCCTTATTTGAAAAATATGATTATCATATAATAACAGAAAAAGATAAAGCAAATATTTCTTTAAAAGAAAAATATGGTGATAAAATAGATTTTTTACCATATGGAACAAGAAGCAAAATATTTAGCTATATTTTTAAATATTTTTATTTATGTTTAAAAACAATATATTATTATTTTAAAATAAGACCAAAAGTAATAATAACAACAGGAACACATACAGCAGGACCAATGTGCATTTTAGGAAAAATATTTGGAAGTAAAATAATATATATAGAAACATTTGCAAATAGAAATAAGAAAACAGCAACTGGAAAATTAATATACAAAATAGCAGACTTATTTATAGTACAATGGGAAGAAATGTTAAAATTATATCCAAAAGCAGTATATGGAGGTTCGATATATAAATGATATTAGTAATGTTAGGAACACAAAATAATAGTTTTAAAAGGCTATTAGAAGAAATAGATAAATTAATAAATAAAGGTATAATACAAGAAAAAGTGATAGTACAAGCAGGATATACTAAATATGAATCCAAAAATATGGAAATATTTAGCCTAATACCACAAGAACAATTAGAAGAATACCAAAAACAAGCAAATTTAATAATAACACATGGTGGAGTAGGTTCAATTGTAAGTTCTATAAAACTAGGAAAAAAAGTAATAGCAGTACCAAGGCTTCATAAATATTTAGAACACGTAAATGACCACCAAAAACAAATAATAGAAAACTTTAGTAAAAATGGCTATATTATAGGAGTAGAAGATGTAAAAGAACTAGAAACAGCAATAGAAAAAGTAAAAACATTTGAACCAAAAAAATACCAAGCAAATAATGAAAAAATGTTATCAATAATAGAAAATTTTATAAATAATTTAAAATAAGAAAAGGAAAATATGGAAAAAATAGAAGTAAAAAAAATCAAACTAAGAAATATAATAAATAAACAAAATATATTAAAAGCAATAAACAAATTTATAAATTCAATAGCATTTCCTATATTTATAGGTGTGTTACTATTGTTAAAGACAATATTTTTCTATGAAAATACAATAGCAATAAGAGAAACAATAGAAAAGGAAGTAATAATAGGAACAGCAATATTTTTGTTAACCTTTATATCTATAATATGTGTATTACCAAATAGAATAAGAACAAGCTTAACAATTGTATTGGATATAATACTTAGTTTATTACTATTTGCAGATAATTTATATTATACATATTCAAGTTCTGTATTATCAATTATGCAAATAACAAACTTACAGTATGGAGAAGAAATAAAAGGAACACTTCCTATGCTTTTAGAATTTAAACAAATATTGTATTTTATAGATATAATATTAATTTTTATAATGCTTATAAGTAAAAAAATAAAAATAGAAAAGAAAGAAAAAGCAAACAAGAAGGTTATTTTATTTAGAATATTGTCAGCAATAATTGCAATATATTTGATATCTACACAATGGGTGAAATATGTGGAAAAAGCAGAAGAACACCCATATAATAAAGATGCTCAGGTTAATGGTGGTACAATTTATGGATATCATATAGCAGATATAAAAAGTTTGATAACATTAAAAAAATCAGCAAAATACGATAAAAAAGAAGAAATGTTAGAAGATTATAATAAATTAAAAGAAAAATATGATGAAAAATACGGAAAAAGTAATTACAATTTTGAAAAAATAGCAAAAGGGAAAAACATTATAATATTACAATTAGAATCTTTGCAAGAATTTGTAATAAATAAAAAAATAAATGGAAAAGAAATAACACCAAATATAAATAAATTCATAAATGAAAATATAGAATTCTCAAATATGTTTATGCAAAGTTATTCTAGTACAGCAGACTCTGAATTTTCAACAGTAACATCATTATATCCTATGGAAAATCGGAATGTCATATAGTAAATATTATTCTAATAAATATGATGATATATTTACAATGTTGAAAAAAGAAGGATATAATACTTCATATATGCACGGGAATTATGGCTATTTTTGGAATAGAGGAAATGTATACAAAAGTTTTGGCGTAGATAATTTAGAATTAAAAGATAAATTTGAAGATACTTCAGAAAACATAATGGGATATTTATCAGATGAATTATTATATAAACAAGCAGTAGAAAAATTGAAAACATATAATATGCCGTTTTTTAGTTATATAGTATCAGCATCATCACATACAGCATTTACATTAGATGGCTTAGAAGATAGAACAAAAGTAAATATAGATGTTGGAAAATATAAAGATAGTTTTTTTGGAAATTACTTAGAATCAATGAATTATGCAGATTATGCATTTGGAATATTTATAGAAGAATTAAAAAAAGCAGGACTATATGATGATACTATCATTTTAATATATGGAGACCATAACGGAATAGATATGTATAATGAAGAAATGTTAGATTTTCTAAAACAAACAAACGAAAATTTAAATGATGTAGATATAAAATTAAATTATATAAGGGTAGCCTGTGCAATGAAAATACCTGGAATTGAAAATTTAAAAATTGAAAAACCAGTAAACAAATTAGATATAAAACCAACATTTGAATATTTGATAAAAGGAAATGAGGAAGAAAATATATCAGAAGAAAATATATCAGAAGAAAATATATTGAGTGAAAAACAAGGAAAAGAAACAGAAGGAGCAAAAGAAAGAAAAGAAGTGTTTTTGGGAACAAATATGTTTGCAAGGAAAGATTTTGTATCATTAAATAATGAAAGAATAGTAACTAGTAGATATTATTTTGATGAAAAATGGTATAATAAAATAGATGGAACAGAAGTAATTTTAGAAAAATTACCAGAAGAAGAAAGAAATTTATTAGAAGAATATTATAATGATATGAAACAAGAACTTGCAATATCAACATCAATTAGTATAAATAATTTGTTAAAGTAAAAATAAAAAAATAAAAAACTAAAAAAATAAAAAAACTAAAAAAATAAAAAGATAAAGAAATATGCTATAAGTTAAAATACAACAAAGAAAGGAGAATTTCTAAAAATGGAAGAAGAAAGAATAGTAAGTCCAGAACTTGAAAATACACAAGAAGAAAGATTAGAAAATTCTTTAAGACCAAAAAATTTAGATGAATATATAGGACAAGATAAGGTAAAAGAAAATATGAAAATATATATAGAATCAGCTAAAAAAAGAAATGAACCATTAGACCATTGTTTGTTTTATGGACCACCAGGGCTTGGAAAAACAACGTTAGCAAGTATAATAGCAAATGAAATGAAATCAAATATAAAAATAACATCAGGACCAGCAATAGAAAAACCACGGAGACTTAGCAGGTTTGCTTACTAATTTAACAGAATTTGATGTTTTATTTATAGATGAAATACACAGATTAAGCAAAAGTGTAGAAGAAATATTGTACCCAGCATTAGAAGACTTTACATTAGACATAGTAATAGGAAAAGGACCAAGCAGTAGGTCTATAAGATTAGACTTACCAAAATTTACTTTAATTGGAGCAACAACAAAAGCAGGTTCACTAACAACTCCATTAAGAGATAGGTTTGGAATAATACATAGGTTAGAATTATATTCAGTAGAAGATTTAGCAAAAATAGTAAAAAGGTCTAGCAAAATTTTAGAAATAAATATAGATGAAGAAGCGGCAATAGAAATTGCAAGAAGATCTAGAGGAACACCTAGAGTTGCAAATAGACTTCTTAAAAGGGTAAGAGACTATGCTGTAGTTTTAGGAGACGGACATATAACACTTAAAATTGCAAAAATGGCTTTAAATAAGTTAGAAATAGATGAATTAGGTTTAGATGAAATAGATAGAAAATTATTAGAAACGATGATAGTACAATATAGTGGAAAACCAGTTGGAATAGAGGCATTAGCAGCAACAGTTGGAGAAGAAGTAGACACAATAGAAGATGTTTATGAACCATATTTAATACAAATCGGTTTTATAGCAAGAACATTAAGAGGAAGAGTAGTATTACCACCAGCATATCAACATTTGGGTTATTAGGGACGTTTCATTTTGGACATTTTGTCCAATTCGGGACACATCTTTAAAATACGAGGAGATTGATTATGGATTATGATGAAGAAATTTTAGAAAAATGTTTACCAACATATTTAGAAAATGATTTAAAAAATTTAAAAGAAGGTATAAAAAATAAAGTAAAATATTTAGATTGTTTAATAAACGAATTACAAGGCTCAGTAAATAGTGCATTTGTAGACGGAGATATTACAGAAGAACAATGTGATTATTTCTATAGAAAATATATATATGGAGGATTGTTGTGATAGATTTTACAAACTGTGAGATAAATAAATATAAGTATTGTGGAGGAAAAAATGTCAGATTTTTGTAATAAAATAAAAACAATATGTTGTAAATATAAAAAAGTTGCTATGTTTATTGATATGGATGGAACAATTGTAGAATATATAATACACCCATTTGGAAGCATAACAACAAAATCAAAGGGGCTATTTATAAATGGTAAACCAATAAAAATTGTGATTAATGAGTTAGAAGAAATTAGTAAAATAGAAAACTTAGATTTGTATATATTATCAATGGCAAGAAGCAATATAATAGTTGAAGAAAAGAAAGAGTGGCT
The DNA here is from genome assembly GCA_944393755.1 of uncultured Clostridia bacterium. Taxonomy (GTDB): domain Bacteria; phylum Bacillota; class Clostridia; order TANB77; family CAG-508; genus CAG-269. The sequence continues at coordinate 16,022 of CALYBF010000011.1, forward strand.
AAAAAATAATGCAAGTTTTATTAATGAAGAAAATTATATAATTTTAAGTAGAGAAGCTAAAGATTATGGAGACGATAATAGAAATATAATAAAATCTGAAAAAATACTAGAAAAATTAAATAATGGTTATGATTATGCAATTTTCTTAGATGATGACCATAAAGTTATACATAAAGCACAAGAATTGTTAAAAGATAAGTGCAAAGTTTTCCATATATCATCAGCTTTAGTATAGGAGTTAAGATGTTAAATAAAATTAAAAATAATTATAAAATTTTAATTGTAATTGGTTTTATTAATTTAATAATATTTGGAGTAACAAACCTTATATTTGATATAAAATATGAACAAGTAGATGATTTTATAATATATAATTTATATTCTGGGTTAGACCGGAACTTATAATATACGTGGAATATATATACATCCTGTTTTATGTTTTATAATAAGTTTGTTTTTTAGAGTTTTACCTATGGTAAATTGGCATACAATGTTTTTGTTAGTTATGCAGTTTATTTGTTTTACTATAATTGGAACATTAATTGTTAAGAAAAGTAATAATAAACTTTCATATTTGTTATATGTAATATTTGCAAGTGTATGTTATACATCACTTTTACAATTAATACAATATACATCAGTCGCAGCACTTTTAATACTTACTTCATTTTTCATTTTTATAAATTATATAGAAGAAAATAAAAAATCTAAGAAATATATTTTATTATATATTATTTTATTTACAATAGGCATAATGATAAGAATGCAGTCATTATTGATAATTGTTCCATTTTTTGCAATATATTTTGTATATAAATTAATATCATTTTTAAGAAAAAAATTAAACAAAGAAAATATTATTAAAATAATAAAACATTATTTGGTTTTCTTAGGAATAACTGTTATTGTGTATTTGTCAAATTACATAATTTATAATACAGATGATGTTTATAAAAATTATATGGAATATAATGACATAAGAGCAACTTTGCAAGATATATCATATGCAGGTTATGAAGAAAATAAAGAAGTTTTTGATGAGATTGGTTGGTCTAAAAATGATCATTACTTATTTTACACATTTAATTTTGGTGATGAAAATGTATATAGCAAAGAAAATTTAGAAAAAATATATGATTATAAAAAACAAAATAATGATATATATAATTTTGATTTTGATGTAGAAGATATTTTAAATAGTGTAATAGACCAAATGAAAGATATATTACCATATATAAGTTTAGTATTTTTAGGTTTTTTTGTAGTTGCAATTTATACAAATAAAGATAAAAGATGGTTTATATTAGGAATATTTTTAACAACAATTTTAACAAATATAATATTTATAGTAGTTGGAAGAACTATGCATAGAGTAGTAATTCCAGAATATATTTTAGGAACAGCAATGTTTTTATATTTCATAAAATATAGTAAACAAGAAAAAGAACAAAAAGAAAATGATAAAGAAAGACAAGAAGAAAGTAAAGATGATATTATAAAGGTGTTATCAATATTTATAATAGTTATAACAGTAATATTTGCAGGAGAGGTTTATAAATTTAATTACAATTTAGAAGATTATAGAAATTATAAAGATGTAATTGAATATACAAATTCTCATAAAGAAAATGTATATTTATATACAGTTCCTTCACTTCAATATAGATATTTAGTATATTCTGTATATGAAATGCCACCCCAAAATGCTTTTTCAAACTTAAGAGTTATGGGTGGATGGGATATGTTTACTAAAAATTATTATGATTTTAAAGAAAGATATAATTTAGAAGGAATATTTTTAGATTTGTTAAAAGAAAATGTATATTTAATAGATGGAGATGTTGTGTGGTCTGGCAACTACTATCAAAATTATATTGATAATATAGTTTTGTTTATAAAAGAACATTATAATAAAGATGTTACTTATGAGAAAATAGAAACTTTTGATAATATTTATATTTATAAATTACAAGAAGTAGCAAAAAAATAAATTGCTACTTTTTAATTACTGGAAAATTTCTAAAAAATATGATATATTAATATACATAATAAATTGAAAGGAAGTTTTTTAATGAAATTATTATTACATACTTGTTGTGCACCTTGTAGTGTATATTGTATAGATGAATTAAGAAGTGAAAATATAGAACCAACTGTATATTGGTTTAACCCTAATATTCACCCATATATGGAATATAAAGCAAGAAGAGATTGTTTAAAAGAGTATACTAATAGTATAAATGTAAATGCTATTTTTGAGGAAAACTATGGCTTAGATGACTTTTGTAAAAATGTTGTAAATTCTTTAGAAACAAGATGCCAAGATTATTGTTATCCAGTTCGTTTAGAACAAACAGCAAAATATGCTAAGGAAAATGGCTTTGATACAATATCTACAACTCTTCTAGTTAGCCCATATCAAAAACACGATATTATAAAAGAGTTGGGAGAAGTTATTTCTAAAAAATATGGAGTTGAATTTTTATATAGAGATTTTAGAGTAGGTTTTAGAGAAGGGCAAGCTAAAGCTA
>CALYBF010000012.1 GCA_944393755.1 uncultured Clostridia bacterium
GCACAAGATTATAGATATTTCCCAGACCCAGATTTAGTTGCAATAAAACTTTCAGATGAATATATAGAAAATATTAACAACACACTTCCAGAACTACCTGAAAGTAGAAAACAAAGATATTTAACAGAATATAAACTTTCAGAAAAAGATGCAAATATTATAACATCATCAAAATATTTATCAGATTTATTTGAAGGCGCAAGTAAGATATGTAATAACCCAAAAGCAGTAAACAACTGGATAATTTCAGACATATCAAGAATACTAAATGAAACAGAAATGGATCCAGTAGAAATTCCATTTGACAGTAAACAGTTAGCAAAATTAGTACAATTAATAGATAAAGGAACTATTAGTTCTTCTATCGCAAAAAAAGTTTTAGTAGAGATGTTTGAACACCCAAGAGATCCAGAAGATATTATAGATGAAAAAGGTTGGGTTCAAATTTCTGATGAAGGTGCAATTAAAGAGGTTGTTTTAAAAGTTTTAGAAAACAACCCTAAATCAGTAGAAGATTATAAAGCAGGAAAAGAAAAAGCATTAGGATTTTTAGTTGGACAAGCAATGAAAGAAACAAGAGGTAAAGCAAACCCACAAATGTTAAATCAAATGTTTAAAGAAGAATTAAAATGAGACAAAAGGGGACAGCCCTTTTTTGTCTCATTTTTTAAGATGAGACAAAAAATGACTGTCCCCAAAATTCTCAAATTAGTTGTTTTTTTATATTGTCTACTACAAAACCACATATAATAAATTCTACACTAAATACTAAGCTTAGTCTAAATAAGTTTATTCCTATATAATATAGAAATGGAGTTTTAAAAAATAAAACATAGCTAAATAAAATAGAAGCGGAAATTAATGCTAATATTAAGCAAAATTTAAGTCCTTTATATAATATTTTATATGTAGTTTTATCTAATTTTTTGTAATATGTAATTATTTTATTTATCATTTCAAACCTCACAAAATATATAATATATAATTAGCTAATAGTATATCTTATCTATTAATATCTTAACAGTTTAAAATATTAAAAGCAATGGAAATTAAAACCAAGAAAGCAATTGCTGAGAAAGAAAAAAGATATAAAAAATTAATAATAAGTAGTAGGGAATTATAGTAATTTTTAAAATTTAAGCTTCGCTTACCGGTAGTTTTACTACCCTTAATTTCCCTACGTAAAACTACCTAATTTTAAAAATTACTTTATTATTTTTCTTTTAAAGTTCGCATAAAATAGATAATAGTAATTAAAAAATAACAATAATTTTATTACTTATAAAATAATATCAGCATAAATATCTGCTTTTAATAAATTAAAGCCGAGATTTATGTTGATGTTATAAAGAAAAAATCAAGTGTTTGATGGTAAAAAATAAAAAAAGCTATTTTTGATTTTCAAAAATAGCTTTTAATAAAAACTATGCATAATCTTTATTTTTGTTTTAAGCCATAGCTGCGTTTAATTTTTTTGATAAATTAGATTTTTTTCTAGCTGCTGTGTTTTTAACAATAACACCTTTACTGCAAGCTTGATCAATTTTCTTTGTAGCTTCAGAAAATAGAACTTTAGCTTCATCAATATTTCCAGCTTTAACAGCTTCTTCGAATTTTTTAACAGCTGTTTTGTATGCTGATTTTATCATATTATTTCTTAAAGTTTTCTTTTCAATAATTTTAACTCTTTTTTTAGCTGATTTTATATTTGGCATTTCTTAAAGCACCTCCTTTAGTTTGTATTACTATATTAACGTATAATATTTTACCATAAATATTAGGAAAAATCAAGTAATTTTTGCTAAATTCTTGTAAAAGAAATTTTTTTGTGTTATTATTAAATTGGTTTATAAGAAATGGAGGGATACTTATGATAGCAATTGGAAGCGACCACGGTGGTTATAGATTAAAAGAAGAAATAAAAAAATATTTAGATGAAAAAAATATTGAATATAAAGATTTTGGTTGTCAAAACGAAGAAAGTGTAGATTATCCAGATATAGCAAGTGCTGTAGCAAAAGAAGTTCAAAGTGGAAAATGTGAACAAGGAATATTAATTTGTCGTTCTGGAATTGGTATGTCAATTGTAGCAAATAAATTTAAAGGTATAAGATGTGCTCTTTGTCATAATGAGTATACTGCAAAATATGCAAGATTACACAATGATAGTAATATATTAGCTATGGGAGCAGACGATTTAACTGTAAACGAAGCTATTTGTATATTAAGGATGTGGCTTGCAACTTCTTTTGAAGGTGGAAGACATTTAGAAAGAATAAAACTAATAGAAGAGATAGAAAATAAAAATATGAAATAATTAGGAGGCAAATAATATGTGGGGAGATGTAGCCATTGCCTTTTTGCTAGCATTTATTGTAGCATTTATGGCAACACCATACACCATTAAAATTGCACATAAAGTAGGTGCAGTAGATGTCCCAAAAGATGAAAGAAGAATGCATAAGAAAGCTATGCCTAAATTTGGAGGTCCAGCAGTAATACTTCGGCTTCCTAGTATCAGTTGTTTATTTATTAATTGTTATGAGTATGGAAGGAACAATTAGTTTATTTGGAAGAGACAACTATGGTATGCAACTACTTCGGTATGTTTTTAGGTATATTAGTAATTAGCATAACTTGTGTATTTGATGATATATTTACCATAAAACCAATTGTAAAGTTAATAGGACAAGTTTTAGCAGCAATAGTTGCTGTGGCGTTTGGAGTAAGAATAGAAAGTATAGATTTTGGTTTTATTAATACTTCTGAATTAGGTGAAGCGGTATCAATAATAGTAACAATTATTTGGATAGTAGGAGTAACAAATGCAATAAACTTAATAGATGGTTTAGACGGACTAGCATCTGGGATATCTGTAATATCAGCCGTATCTTTACTTGTGATTTTTGTATTAAATGGTTCACCAACAATAGCAATTATATTAATAACAGCATTAGCCGGTGCTTTAGTAGGTTTTCTACCATTTAATTTCGCACCAGCAAAAACTTTTATAGGAGATACAGGTTCAAACTTTTTAGGATATACAATATCCATAATTGCAATTTTAGGAATTGCAAAAACTTATACATTAGCAGTTATAATATTACCATTAATAGTTTTGGGTCTTCCAATATTTGATACAGCTTGGGCAATAATTAGAAGGCTAATAAAAGGTAAATCAATAAAAGCAATATTTAAAGCAGATAAAGGACATTTACATCATAGAATAGTTGCTAGAGGATTTAGTCAAAAACAAGCAGTTTTAATTTTATATGGAATTAGTGCAACTTTTGGTATATTTGCGGTTATACTATTAGATAGCGGAATATGGAAAGCATTATCTTTTTTACTTATGGTAATAGTAGCAATAGGACTTGGTTATAAGAATTTCCAAGCAGAGCATTCTGATAATCAAATGTATGAGTGTGTAGAGTGTAAATATATTTATAACCCTAAGTTTGGAAATGAGAAAGCGGGAATAAAACCAGGAACACAATTTGAAGATTTACCAGAGACTTGGGTGTGCCCTGTTTGTGGAGAAGGAAAAGATATGTTTCAGATACATCAATAAAATATTAAGGAGGTGAATTATATGTACGTATGTTTAGCTTGTGGATATATTTATGATCCAGAAAAAGGAGATCCAGATAGTGGAATAGCACCAGGAACAGCTTTTGAAGATATACCAGATGATTGGACTTGTCCAGTATGTGGGGTTGGAAAAGATATGTTCCAAAAGAAAGAAGATTAATAAAAAGGAGCCAATTGGTTCCTTTTATTGTTAGTTAACAATTTATCTAATTTATAGTGCTAGATGTTGGACCAGTTCCAACTACATCTTCTTGTAAAGAACGCCACGTATTACACCCAACAATGCCATCTGCTGTAAGCCCTCTAGAACGTTGGTAACTAATTACAGCATTTTGTGTAGCAGAACCAAATATTCCGTCTAAGCCATTTGTTCTATAACCTAAAGTGTTTAAATCATCTTGTGCAATTAAAACATAATTACTAACACTGCCTCTTCTAAGAGTAGGGTATCCACCTGAAGAACAAGCAGGTTTTCCGAAATCTTTTATCAAAATGAACCCAAGTTGGTGTTAATGAAATTGGCTCTACATATGACCATACACCAGAGTTATTAGCTGAATTCCATAATGAGGTTCTTCTACTTGCAGATAATGTTTGACCAACATCAAAAGCAACACCGGCATAATGTTGACTTAAATTTCCGTGCCCACCTTCATACGGTCTTTTAAAAGCAAAACCCACAGGAATTGGAGATCCAAAAATATATCTTTGACTATTCCAACTTTGCATACACCTTTTTGTTGTCCATAAAATATTACTTTTACTAGAACCTCTAAATTCTCTAACACGTAATGTACCATTTGTATTATATGGCATAGGTTCTGCTTCACCTCTATAATATGATTCCATACGGTCAGTATCATTATTAAAAATAATTATTTTTGCCATAAATAATTCCTCCCATATAATATTTATATTATTATATGCGAGGAATAATATTTTTGTTTATTATTTTCTAATTTGCTCTTGCTTTTACAATTACTCTTAACTGACTATCATTTGTACAAGTAATTAATGTAAGGTCTCTTGTTCCGTTAGTATTTGGTGCTGTACAACTTGTATCACTTGGAGTTACCTCATATTTATCGAATACAGTATATACAAGAGTTCTACCTAAATTATCAGTGATTTCTATTTTGTCTCCATTTTCTAAAGATGGCACTTTACTGAAGAATTTTGAGTTTCTATAGTTATGACCTACTAAAGAGAAGTTACCAATTTCATTTGGGTCAACTCCCCAGAACTTGGTAGGAGATATTTTAAGTAAAGCTTCTGTTTCTTCAACCGAGTCTGTTTCACCATCTAAGATTGGATAACTAACATTTATTTTTGGAATATTTATACTTCCAATTGTTATATATCTAAAACCATCACTTGTTGTTTCTACTCTATTTGGACTAAATTTATTATTATGACTATTAGATGTTTTTGAAGGAGTTTCAGTAGTAGAATTATTTTCAGAAGATGTATCTACTGTATCATTTAATATTGCAACTAAAACATTACTATCTGCAAGAGAGTTGTCAATATTTTGATTGAACTCATCAAGTATTGCTTGAGAAGTTTCTTCGCTTTTATTTCTATCTACTTCAGCATATATGTAAAAAGATACTAAAATACATACTAAAAAAACAGATAAAAAGAAATAAAACTTATACGCTTTCTTTTTTCTCTTTAATTCTGGTGTGATATATAGTTTCTCTGTTACTAATATCTGATTCATAACTTCTCCTTTCAAAATAACTCTATTTTATTATAACATAAAATAAAGTGTTTTTGAAGAGTTTTTTTAATTTTTACAAATGTTTATTTTAAAATTTTTACAGAATATTCCAAAATCAACCTGTTAATTTCTAAAACTATTAATAAACTCATTTGTAATATCAGCAAAATCTTGAAGAGTAAGTTTTTCGGGTCTTATATCTTCTGGAAGATTTAATTTGTTTAAAATGCTAATTCCTTCATCTTTGTTTAGGAAAACTTTAGAATTAGTAAGGCTGTTTAATAAAGTCTTTCTCCTTTGTAAAAAAGCACATTTAATAATCTTAAACATAATTTTTTTACTTTTAACATTTACAGGAGGTTGTTTTCTAATATTTAATTTAATAACTTCAGAAGTAACTTTAGGTTCTGGTATAAAAGAATTTTTAGGAACTTCTAAAATACTTTCAGAATCAGCATAAAAGTAAACAGAATATGTAATAGCTCCAGTTTCTTTATCACTAGGAGTTGCAATTAACCTATCAGCAACTTCTTTTTGTATCATAACAGTTATAGAAGTTAAATCAAGTTCATCTTCTAATAATTTCATAATAATAGGAGTGGTAATGTAATAAGGAAGATTTGCAACTATTTTGACATTTTTAATATTAGTATCTTGTTTTTCTTTTTCAATTAAAGAATTTAAATCAAGTTTTAAAATATCATTATGTATTAATTGGAAGTTATCATATAAATGAAATCTATCATTTAAAATATCAATCATTTTATTATCTAATTCAACACAAATAACTTTATAAGCTTTTTCTAATAAAAATTTAGTAAGAGTACCAAGCCCAGGACCGATTTCTATTACTAAATCATTTTTAGAAACATCGCTTCCTTGAATTATTTTTTCTATAACATTACTATCAATCAAAAAATTTTGTCCTAAAGACTTATTTGCTCTAATATTATATTTTTTCATAATGAATTTAGTTTCTTCTAAAATATCGTTCATATCTAGCTCCTTTAAAATTTATATATTATATTTTAATACAAAATTGGAAATCTATCAATAAATATAAGTTAAATTTTCTAAATCTAAGTTATTGTTAAAAATTGAAATTCATAAATAAAAAACTTCCTAATAAAATTAATTAGGAGGTTTTTTTATGGTAGAGATGAAGCTAAATGGAAAGAAAAAGATGCGAAATATGTTATTTATTTGTTTTACAATATTTGTATGTTTAATAGCAAGATTAGGTTTTATACAATGTGTACAAGGAGAAGAACTAAAAACTTTAGCATATGAACAACAAACATTAGATAGAAGCATAAACCCTAAAAGAGGAACAATATATGATAGTTCTGGAAAAAATATATTAGCAATAAGTAGCACAGTAGAAACAGTAACAGTAAACCCTGGAAATATAAAAAAAGAAGATAAAGAAAAAGTCGCAAAAAAACTATCTGAAATATTTTCATTAGATTATGAAACAGTATTAAAAAAAGTAAATAAAAGAAGTTCTATAGAAACAATAGTAAAGAAAGTAGATAAAGAAAAAACAGATGAATTGAGAGTTTGGATGGAGCAAAATAATATTTTAACAGGAATAAATATAGATGAAGATACAAAAAGATATTATCCAAATGGAAATTTAGCATCTCAAATAATAGGTTTTTGTGGAAGCGATAACCAAGGTTTAGACGGGATAGAAGCAAAATATGATGATGAATTAAAAGGAGAGAAAGGAAGTATTAAAAGGCATACAGACGCAAAAGGTTCAGAAATTGGTGAAGAAGGAGAAAATTATGTTTCAGCAGTAGACGGAAATGATTTAGTTCTAACAATAGACTTAAATATACAATCAATTGCTGAAAAATATTTAGAAGAAGCTTGTATAGATAATAAGTGTACAGATGGTGGAAATATAGTAATAATGAACCCTAAAAATGGAGATATTTTAGCTATGTCAACATATCCATCATATAATTTAAATGAACCGTTTGAACCTTATACAGATGAATTAAAACAAAATTGGGATAATATGTCTCAAAATGAGAAAACGACATCTCTACAAGCAGTATGGAGAAATAAAGCAATTGCAGATACATATGAGCCAGGTTCTGTATTTAAAATAATTACAGCATCTGCAGCATTAGAAGAAGGAATAACAGATACAGATAATGAAGGAGAATTTTCGTGTACTGGTGGGATAGAAGTTGCAGGAGTTAGGATAAAGTGTTGGAGATATTATAGACCTCACGGTTCTGAGAGTTTAAGGCAAGCATTAATGAATTCTTGTAACCCAGTATTTATTGGTCTTGGGCAAAAATTAGGAGTGGAAACATATTATAACTATCTGGAAAAATTTAGACTTTTAGAAATAACAGGAATAGACTTACCAGGTGAAGCAAATAGTATTTTCTTAAAAGAAGATAAAGTAGGACCTGTAGAACTTGCAACAATTAGTTTTGGGCAGAGATTTGAAATAACACCAATACAATTAGTTACAGCAGTATCAGCGGTTGCAAATGGTGGAACAAGTGTAAAACCCAGAGTTGTTAAACAAATAATAAATAGTAAAACAAAAGAAATAACAGATATTCCAGTAGAAAATAAAGGAACAGTAATATCAAAAGAAACCTCAGAAAAAGTTCTTAGTATGATGGAATCTGTAGTATCAGAAGGAACTGGGAAAAATGCTAAAGTTGCAGGATATAGAATAGGTGGAAAAACAGGAACATCAGAAGACGGAGTAAATACAAATAAATATGTAACTTCATTTTTAGGAGTTGCACCAATAGATGATCCACAAGTTGTATTATTAGTTACACTATATAACCCAACTCGGAGAAGGTGGTCATCAAGGGGGAGGAGTTGCTGCACCAGTAGGCGGACAGATTTTATCAGAAGTATTACCATATTTAGAAGTAAATAAAACAGGAGAAGATATAGAAATAGTAGAAGAAGTACAAACACCAGATGTGCTTGGCAAATCTTTAAAAGAAGCAGAAAAAATATTAAAAGAAAGTGGTTTAGAAGCGGTATATGAAATTGAAAGTAATGAAATAGATAAAGAAACGACTTTTATAAAAGAACAAACACCAAAAGCAGGAATTAAGGTAAACAAAGGGAGTAAAATATATTTAAAATAATAGTTTTTTGCTTTACAAAATAATGTAAAAGTTATATAATAAAGCGGAAAAAACAATACTTTAAAATTTTGAAAGGATATAAAAATGAAATTAAAAGAATTGTTATTAGGCTTAGAAGGTTTAAAAGCAAGAGGAGATTTGGATACTGAAATTAAAGGTATACAGTATAATTCAAAAAAAGTAAAACAAGGTGATTTATTTGTTTCGATAAAAGGTTTTAAACAAGATGGACACGAATTTATTAATGAAGCAATAGAAAATGGAGCAATAGCAATTTTAATAGAAGAAGGTTGTGATTTAAAATCTTTTAAAGTAAAAAAAGATACAGTTGTTGTTATGGCAAAAAATACTAGAGAAGCTCTAGCAATAGTTTCTTGTAACTATTATAAAAACCCTTCAAAAAAATTTAAATTAATAGGAATAACAGGAACAAAAGGAAAAACAACAACATCATATATGATAAAAGAAATTTTAGAAAAAGCAGGGAAAAAAGTAGGCTTAATAGGAACTATAGAAACTTTAATAAATGGCAAAAAAATAAAAGAAAATGACAGAACAACACCAGAGAGTTTAGATTTGCAAGAAATTTTTAGTAAAATGGTAAAAGAAAAAGTAGAAGTTGTTGTTATGGAAGTTTCTTCACAAAGTTTAAAACAAAAAAGGGTCGTAGGTTGTGAGTTTGACATTGTAGTATTTACTAATTTTTCAGAAGACCATATAAGTAAAACAGAACACCCTACAATGGAAGATTATTTACAATCAAAATTAAAATTATTCCAAATGTGCAAAGTAGGAGTGGTAAATGGAGATGATGTTCAAGGCTCAAAAATACCAAAATTATTTCCAGATAGCAATATTACAACATATGGAATAGATAATTTTGCAAATGTAATGGCTAGAGATGTAACAGTAACAAATACATATGCAGATTTTAAAGTAAAATTAACAGATAGAAATGAAAGGGTAAAAGTAGGAATACCAGGAAGATTTAGTGTATATAATGCTTTAGCTGCTATTTGCATAGCTAAAAAATTTGATATTTCTTCTGAAATAATAAAAGAAACATTAGAAAAAATAAGTGTGCCTGGTAGGTCAGAAATGGTTGAAAATAAATTAGAAATACCAATAATGATTGATTATGCACATACTAAAGAAAGTTTAGAAAATATTTTACAAACAGTTAAAATGTATACAAGAGGAAGAGTAATTTGTGTATTTGGCTGTGGAGGAGATAGAGATAAAGAAAAAAGACCTCAAATGGGAGAAGTATCAGGAAGATTAGCAGATTATACAATTATAACAACAGATAATTCAAGAAGTGAAAAGCCAGAAGATATTGTAAAAGAAATAGAAAAAGGAATTAAGAAAACAAAAGGAAAATATGAAATAATATTAGATAGAAAAGACGCAATAAAAGAAGCAATAAAAATAGCAAATAAGATAGACATTGTTGTAATTGCAGGAAAAGGACATGAAATGTATCAAGAAATAGATGGTAATAAAATACCATTTGATGAAAGAGAAGTTATTAAAGAAATTACAAATGGAAAGGTTTAAGAATAATGAAGATCGAAACAATACTATTAATTATATCATTTTTTGTAACAGTTATATTAGGAATGATTGTAATTCCAATACTAAGAAAGTTTAAGGTAGGACAAATAGAAAGAGACGACGGACCAAAATCACATTTAAAAAAACAAGGAACACCTACAATGGGTGGAATAATGATGATTATTGCAATGATAGTAATAATTACAGGAGCATATATATATTTAAGTGCAACAAATCAAGGAGAGCTTGCAAATAATTTACTTCCAATTTTAATGTTAACAATAGGCTTTGGAGTAATTGGTTTTATAGATGATTTTAAAAAATTAGTTTTAAAAAATACAAAAGGGCTAAAACCAAGTTATAAAATGTTAGGACTTTTAATAATATCTGTAGCATATGTTATATATCTAGTATATGGCTTACATATTGGAACAGATACATATATACCAATATTAAAAGATTATATAGAAATACCAGTATATATTTATATTCCATTTGCTATAGTTGTAATTTTAGCAACTACAAATGCTATTAATCTAACAGATGGGATAGATGGCTTAGCATCTAGCGTTAGTGCAATTATAATTACTTGTTTAACAATAATTGGAATATTATTCGGACATCCAGAAATATCAGTGTTTGGAAGTGTTGTAATAGGTACAATTTTAGGCTTTTTAATGTTTAATTTACACCCAGCAAAGGTGTTTATGGGTGATACTGGTTCACTACTTTTAGGTGGAGTAATTTCAGCAATGGCACTATATTTAAAAATGCCATTATTGTTAATAGTAATTGCATTAGTACCAGTGATAGAAACATTATCTGTAATAATACAAGTAGCATATTTTAAGAAAACTGGAAACAGAGTATTTAAAATGACACCAATACATCATCATTTTGAACTTTCTGGTTGGAAAGAAAACAAAGTTGTAATAGTATTTAGTTTAGTAACTTTATTATTATGCATAATTGGGCTTGTAATTATATAAAATTAAAGAGAAACAAAAGTTAAGGAAGGAAGAAATTTATATGGCAAAGAAGAAAAAAACTTTTCCAAGCTTTGTAAATAATCCGGTAGATTTTACATTAGTAATAACTATATTATTATTATTATCAATAGGTTTAGTAATGGTACTTTCTGCAAGTTCACCATCAGCTTTAGCAGAAGACCGGAAATAGTTATTCATATTTTACAAAACAACTTCTTTTTGCAATACTTGGAATATTTGCAATGATGTTTATTTCAAAAATAGATTATAGGTTTTACCAAAAATTTTATAAACACGCGTGGGTAGTATCATTTATATTACTTGTATTAGTTTTAGTTGCAGGTAGAGAAGTAAATGGTGCAACAAGATGGATATATGTTACAGACACATTATCATTTCAGCCATCAGAACTTGTAAAAATACTTATGATAATTTTCTATGCAGGAATATTGGTAAAAAATAGAGATGAGCTTAATAAATATGGAAAAGGTTTTATAAAACATATGATTTTTCTAGCACCAATAATAGGCTTACTATTATTACAACCACACTTTAGTAGTTCAATTGTAATAATAGGAATTTGTTCAATTATGATGATAATGGCAGGGTGTAAATTCTGGCACTTTTTAGCAACAGGAGGAGGAATTGGAATACCACTATTAATTGGTCTTATAGTAACTTCTCCATATAGGTTACAAAGAGTTGTAACATTTTTAGACCCTTGGAAAGATGCTTCAGATACAGGTTGGCAAGTAATACAAAGTCTATATGCAATAGGTTCAGGTGGGCTTTTTGGTGCAGGACTAGGAGAGAGTAAACAAAAATATTTATATATACCAGAACCACATAATGATTTTATATTTTCAATATTAGGAGAAGAACTAGGTTTTATTGGTTGTGCAGTTGTAATAATTTTATTTGCAATATTAATTTGGAGAGGAATACTAATTGCAATGAAAGCACCAGATATGTTTGGAAGCTTACTTGCAATAGGAATAACATCATTAGTTGCAATACAAGTAATAATAAATATAGCAGTTGTAACATCATCAATGCCAGTAACAGGTATGCCACTTCCGTTCTTTAGTTATGGGCGGTACTGCACTATTTATATTACTGTGTGAAATGGGAATATTGCTTAATATATCAAGAGCGTCTGCAAAAGAATAAAAAATAGAGGCACTTTAGAAAAATAAATAAAGAAAAAGTGTCTCTTAATTATAAAAATATTATTTGGAGGAAAAATAATGAGAGTAATAATTGCAGCAGCAGGAACAGCAGGTCATATAAACCCAGGTCTTGCTATAGCAAATAAAATAAAAAAAGAACAAAAAGACTCTGAGATTATGTTTATAGGAACAACAAGAGGGTTAGAAAATGACTTAGTACCACGTGCTGGATATAAATTAAAAACAATAGATGCATATGGTTTAAGTAAAGAAATTTCTATAGACAATTTAAAGAAGATGTTAAAAACTTTAAAAGGTTTTGGAGAAGCTAAAAAAATAATAAAGCAGTTTAAACCAGATATAGTAATAGGAACAGGTGGGTATATTTGTGGAGCGACAATAACAGCAGGACATAGCTTGAAAATACCAACACTATTACACGAAAGTAATGCTTTTCCAGGTAAAGCAGTTAAAATGCTTGCGAAAAAAACAGATACAATACTTGTTTCTTTTAAAGATGCAATACCAAGAATATCTAATTGTAAAAATGTAGTTTTTACAGGAACACCTGTAAAGATAAAGAAAAAAGATTACAAAGAAGAAGAAAAAAATAGAATAATTTATGGTGTTGATTTAGAAATAGATAAGCCAATAGTACTAATATTTGGTGGTAGCCAAGGTGCTAAAAAAATAAATGACTCAATATTAGAAATAGTAAAAGGAAAATTAAATAAAGATTACCAAATAATATGGGGAGCAGGACCAAAACAATATGATATTATAAAAGAAGAATTAGAAAATGAAAATTTAAATATAAATAATATACCTAATATGAAAATACTTCCATATATATATAATATGGAAGAAATAATGAATATTTCAGACTTAATTGTAGCAAGAAGTGGAGCTATGACAATTACAGAAATATCAAATTTAGGAAAACCTTCAATTTTAGTACCACTTCCAAATGTTAGCCATAACCATCAATTATATAATGCAAAAGCATTAGAAAATGTAGGAGCAAGTAAAATAATATTAAATGATGAACTTACAGGAGAAAAATTAAATAAACAAATAGAAGAAATAGTATTAAATAAAAAACTTTTAGAACAAATGGGAGAAAATGCATTAAAAATATCTTCTATAGATGCAGAAGATAAAATATATGAAGAAATTTTAAAATTAGTAAAATAGAGGGATAATAATGATTAAAAACATACAAATAAAAATAATATTAATATTTTTCTTAGTAGGAATAGTTTTAATAGGAGCACTTGGAACTTTTTATATGTATTCTTTAAATAGATTAGATATAGGGATAGAAAATGGAACTTTGCAAGATTTAGGACAAGTTACAAGTATAATTGCAAATATAAGAGAAAACACATTTTTAACATTAATAATATCAACAGCAGTATTTGCATTAATTGGTGTTTTAATATTTTTATTCTTATCTAAATTTGTAATTTATCCAATTAATAAATTAATTAAAAGTGCAGAAAAAATTGCAGAAGAAGATAAAGAAGGAAATAAAAAAATTAAAACAAAGAAAAAAACAGATATGGGTAACTTAGAAAATGTGTTAGGGCTTATGACTACAGAACTTAAAGAAAAACTAAGTGAAGTTTCAACACAAAAAAACCAAATAGAAACAATACTTTTACATATGACAGATGGTATTATTGCATTTAACAGAAAAGGAGAAATTATTTTAATAAACCCAGCAGCAAAAAAATTCTTAAGTATAGGACCAGAAGACAATACATTTGATGATATATTCAAAAAATATGATGTAAGTATTAATATGGAAAAAATAATATATCTAGAAAATTGGACATCAACAGAGCAAAGAATAAAAGTAGATGATAGATATGTAAATGTATTTTTTGCACCATTTAAAAATGATACAGAAAGACCAGACGGTGTGATAGCAGTTATACAAGATATTACAGAACACGTAAAATTAGATAATATGCAAAAAGAATTAGTCGCAGATGTATCTCATGAATTAAAAACACCTATTACATCAATAATGGGTTATGCAGATACTTTACTTGAAGGTGAATATGATAAAGAAACAGAAAATAAATTTTTAAATGTAATAGCAACAGAAGCAAGAAGGATGGCAAAATTAGTAACAGATTTACTTACACTTTCTAGATATGATAATAACAATAAATCTGCAAATAAAGAAACATTCGACTTAGGAGATTTGGTAAAAAAATGCCAAGATAAATTAGCAATAGAAATAAAGAAGAAAAACCACAAAGTAAATTGTTTTGTAACAGCAGATGTACCACCAGTTTATGCAGATAAATATGATATAGAAAGAGTTGTTTTAAATATATTATCAAATAGTATAAAATATACACCTGATCGGTGGAGAAATAAAAATATATGTAGGCTTTGTTTATAATGATGCATATATAAAAGTATTTGATAATGGAATAGGAATTCCAGAAGAAGATTTAGGAAGAATATTTGAAAGGTTTTATAGAGTAGATAAAGCACGTACAAGAGAAATGGGTGGAACTGGTCTAGGGCTTTCAATTGCAAAAGAAATATTAGATAAAAATGGTGGAAGTATAGATATAAAAAGTGTAGTAGGACAAGGTACAGAAGTTGTAATTAGAATTCCTACAAAAGCCGAATAGTGCTTGAAAAAAATAAAAAATTTGTGTATAATTAAATAGTCGAAAACAAAAGTAAATACAAAGGAGAGATAAAAGTTGAATTCAAAAGTTAAAGAAGTATTAGAGTGGGGATATTGTATAATAATAGCACTTGTGCTAGCTATGTTATTCCGTTATTTTATAGGAACACCAACAATAGTTCAAATGAGTTCTATGTATCCAACATTAGAACAAAATCAAAGACTTTGGCTAAATAGATGGGGAAGAACAACAAAAACATTACCAGAAAGAGGAGATATAATAACTTTTGAAGAACCAGCAGTAACAGGATATTCAGAATCAGAAATAGATAAATCAAACCCAGTTGCTAAATATGAAGAAAGAAAAGGTTTTGATTGGTTTGTTAAAAACTTTTTAGAAATAGGAAAAAGAAGTTATATAAAAAGAGTAATAGGCTTACCAGGAGATCATATTGAAATAAAAGAAGGAAAAGTATTTGTAAATGGAGAACAATTAGATGAACCATATTTACAACCTGGAGTAGTAACAGATGTAATAGGACCAGGCTTTGATGATTTTACAGTACCAGAAAATTGTGTATTTGCAATGGGAGATAATAGAAATCATAGTACAGACTGTAGAGCATTTGGTTGTATTCCATTAGAAAAAATAGAAAGTAAAGTAGCATTAAGAATATGGCCATTAGATAAATGGGGAAAAGTAGAATAGAGGGAAAATTATGTTTCAAGATATTCTAGGAAATGATAAAATAAAAAAATCATTAGAAGAAGGAATAAAAAATAATAAAATATCACATAGTTATCTATTTTTAGGACAAGCAGGAATTGGTAAAAAAATGATAGCAAAAGAACTGGCAAAAGGAATATTGTGCCTAAATGAAGATAATAAATATTGTAATAATTGTAAATCTTGTTTAGAATTTGAAGGTGGAAATAACCCAGACTTTTTTGTGATAGAACCAGAAGGAAATACTTTAAAAATAGACCAAATAAGAAATATGCAAATAGGAGTGCAAGAAAAACCAATCATTTCTAGTAAAAAAGTATATATAATAGATAATGCAGACCTTATGACAAAAGAAGCACAAAATGCACTTCTAAAAACACTAGAAGAACCACCAGAATTTATTACAATAATATTAATAGGAGAAAATGAAAATGCATTTTTGCCTACTATAAAATCAAGATGTATGATATTACACTTTAACCAGATACCGGACTTAGATATAAAAAATTACTTAGAAAAAAATTATAATATACAAGTAAGCAATAATATGCTAGAAGTATTCCAAGGAAGTATTGGAAAAGCAATTGAATTAAAAGATAAACAAGAAATCTATAAAAATATAGAAGAAGCAATTGATAATATAGAAAAAGAAGATTTAATAGATTTAATTAAAAAATTAGATATTTTATATACTTCAAAAGATGAAATATTAGATATTTTAGATTATATTAATATAATCTTTTTAAGAAAAGCAAAAGAAAATGTAAAATACACAAGATGTATAAAAATTGTGGAAAACACTAAGAGAAGAATTACTCAAAATGCAAATTATGATATGAGTATAGATAATATGTTATTTAATATTTGGGAGGAAGTAGTTTGAAAAATATAATAGGAGTTAGATTTAAAAAATTAGGCAAAATATATTTCTTTAACCCTAAAAGTTTAAGAGTAAGAAAAGGAGTTAAAGTAATAGTAGAAACAGCACAAGGTGAAGAATATGGAGAAGTAGTAATACCAAATCGTTTTATAAAAGATGAAAAAATACTTGCACCTTTAAAAAAAGTAATTAGAATTGCAAACATAAGAGACCATAAACATTTTGAAGAGTGTAGAAGAAAAGAAAAAGAAGCTTTTGACATATGTCAAAAGAAAATAAAAGAACATGGGCTAAAAATGACATTAACAGATGTAGAATATAAATTTGATAATAGCAAAATGTTATTTTATTTTACAGCAGATGGAAGAATAGACTTTAGAGATTTAGTAAAAGACTTAGCAGCAATATATAAAACTAGAATAGAACTTAGACAAATAGGCGTAAGAGACGAAGTGAAAAGAATAGGCGGAAATGGAGTATGTGGTAGAGAACTTTGTTGTTGTTCTTTCTTAAGAGACTTTGAAGCTGTTTCAATAAAAATGGCAAAAGAACAAAATTTATCACTTAACCCAAGTAAAATATCAGGAAATTGTGGTAGACTTATGTGTTGTTTAAAATATGAAAATGAAGTTTACGAAGAAAAATTAAAAAAACTTCCAAGCATAGGAGCAACAGTAAAAACACCAGATGGTGAAGGTGAAGTAGAATATATAGAAACTTTAAGAGAAATTCTTAGAGTTAAAGTAAAAGACGGAGACAATTTTGTATCTAAAAAATATCCAATGAGTGATATTACAATAATAAAAGACAATAAAGCAGAAAAAGTAGATGAAGAAGAATTAGAACACAAACAAGAATTAGAAGAACTAGAAAAGTTAGAACAAGAAGACAGAAAAAATGCGACAAATGGGGACACCCAATTTTTGTCTCAAAATTAAAAGCACATTATGTGCTTTTTTTACAGATATAAAATAATAAAAGCATTTTCAATGAAAAAATATGAGTGGAAAGTTAGAGTGATAGAAAAATTTGATAAACCAATAGAAGCAAAAGGAAAATTAGGGTTATGGAATTTTGAGAAAAAATAAGAGTTCAAATTGAAGTGAACCCAAATTATTAGACAAAAAAGTTTAATAAGGAGGGTTCATTTTATGTCTAAATATTCAAATGAATT